>JAXDJK010000186.1:0-4925 GCA_034665665.1 Acidobacteriota bacterium | reverse complement strand
GCGCTTTCCCGCCGCTCTTGTACAGCCACAGGCGCTGGCAGCGGCATCGAACTGACCGTAACGGTCTGCGACGAACGCTGCTCGTGGCTGTACCAAAGCGGCGGGAAAGCGCCGCACTCCAAACGCTTCGCGTGACCTTGCGCGGTTGCCGCGAGACACCCATGCGCGAAACGCGCATGAGCCCGGACGGCCCACGCGAACCGGCTCGTGGCGCCGGAGGCGCCGGCACCGAAGCGCCGGCGCGCGATGTAGGCCAAACTACGCGAACTGGGCGAAGGCGATGACGTTGCCGGCGGCGTCGCGGATGAAGGTCTCGGTGGCGCCGTAGGGGGTGGTGCGGCGCTCGACGAAACGGTCGGTGCCGGGCGGCAGTTTGGCGATGATGGCGTCGAGGTCGTCGACCTGGATGAAGAGCATGGTCACGCCGGTGGGGGCGGGGCCTTCGAGGACGCGGGGCTCGTCGTCGCGGATGCTGGCGCGGGTCTGGTACATCACCTCGGCGTCGCCGAGGGTGAGGATCACGAAGCCGAGCTGCTCGCCGTGCGGGACCTCGGCGGTGCGCGTGAATCCGAGGGCGTCCCAGAGCGGCAGCACCGGCTCGATGGCGTCCACTGCAAGTACGGGGGTGATCTTCACTGGCTTTGCTCCTCCGAGAGGCCAAGATACATCAGCCGGAGGTCGCTCGGCGCGAAGGCGATGGCATTGATGTCGTCGTAGTCGCTGTGGGTCATGGTCAGTGCCCGCGTGGCCGCGTCATAGCGGAACAGGTCCGTGCCGTAGCCCTGGAAGTACGTACCGAAGACGAAGTACAGCACGTTCGTATCGGTGGGGTGCGCGACGAGCAGCGGTCCGTTGATCAGCTTCACACCGGCGCCTTCGTCCACCACGGGGCCATAGGTCAGGCCGCCGTCGGTGGAGAGGTAGATGTGGCGGCCGTGTGCGGGGTCGTCGTCGGTGTGGGAGAGATCGATGCCCATGGCCCAGACGCGGCTCGGGTCGACGGGTGAGATGGCGAAGCTGAAGACGTTCACGTCGCCCTTGGCCAGGCCGGTGGCGCGGGTCCAGTTGCGGCCGGCGTCGCGGGTGGTGAACGCGCCCTTGCGGGTCATGCCAGCCACGATGTGATCGAGATTGTTGGCGTCGAAGACGTAGCGGTAGACGACCTCGCCGGTCACGTCGATCCGTCCGCGGACGTCCCACGTCTCGCCCGCATCGAGGCTCTCCCAGATCGCGCCGTCGGTGCCGCCGGCGCGGATGTGATCGCCGTCCTGCGGATCGACGGCGAAGCCGACGAAGTCCGCGGGCGGCTTGAGGACCTTCGCACCGCGCGCGTCGTAGCGCACGAGGAAGCTCCGGTTGTCGGACCAGATGTAGACGCGGCCGCCGGGCGCCGCCGCGAGCGTGGGCGGGAAATCAAAGCCGGCGATGGTGGCCACGGAGCGCCAGGAGCAGCCGGCATCGGTGGAGAGGAGCAGCTGGTCGCGATGGAAGGCCATCAGCGTGTCTTTCTCGCCCGGCATGGCCACCAGACCGTAGGTATAGGCGAGGCCGCGCAGTGGCTCGGCGGTGGGGGCGAGGGTCTTCCCCTCATCGGCGGTGAAGGTGATGGCGCCGGTGCCGAGGACCATGGCGCACGGGGGGTACGGCTTCGGTGTGCCGGCGGCGCGGCGCTTGGAAGCGACGGCGGGCACGGCCAGCAGGACGAGAACGATGGTGATTGATACTCTTCGCAACATAGCGGCGGATGATCCCCCGCAACCGGTAGGATTCGCGGTCACAAGACGGTAAGGAGAAGGAGAAATCGATGAAGCAATTGCTCGCGGCGCTGCTGATCGTGACCTGGAGCACAGCGGTTGTGGCCCAGGAGCGTAGCGCTGCTCCCCCCGCGGACGAAAAATCGGACAAAAAGAGTGAGTCGCGCGTCCAGAAGGAAAAAGACGCCGCCGTCGACAAGATCTCCACGACTTCCCAGACCATGCGCCTCGGCAACGAGGTGCTGAAGTACACCGCACGCGCCGGCACGCTGGTCCTGCGCGCCGACGACGGCACTCCGCGGGCCAGCTTCTTCTTCGTTTCGTACACGAAGGACGGTACCGATCCGGCCCGCCGTCCCGTGACCTTCACCTTCAACGGCGGCCCGGGCTCGTCGTCCGTCTGGCTGCACATGGGCGCGTTCGGCCCGCGCCGCGTCGACTACGCGGATGCCACCGGACACGCGGCCGCGCCGCCGTACCGGCACATCGAGAACGAGTACTCGATCCTCGACACGACGGACCTGGTGTTCATCGACCCGGTCACCACGGGCTTCAGCCGCGCCATTCCGTTCGAGGACGCGAAGAAGTTCCACGGCGTGGATGCGGACGTGGCGGCGATGGGCGAAGTGATCCGCCTCTGGACGACGCGCTATGAGCGCTGGTCCTCGCCGAAGTTCCTGGCGGGCGAGAGCTACGGCACGACGCGCGCCGCCGGCCTGGCCGGGTGGCTGCACGATCAGGGCTATTACCTCAACGGCATCGTGCTGATCTCGTCGATCCTCAACTTCGGCACGGCGCTCTTCGACAGCGGCAACGACCAGCCGTACATCCTCTTCCTGCCGACGTACGCGGCCACGGCCTGGTACCACAAGCGCCTGCCGGCGGAGTTGCAGCAGCAGACGGTGGAGCAGGTGGCGGCGGAGGCGGAGCGGTTCGCGCTGGGCGAGTACACGGCGGCGCTCATGCGCGGCGACGCGCTGCCGGACGCGGAGCGCCGGAGCATCGCCGAGAAGCTGGCGCGCTACACGGGCCTCTCCGCGCGGTACATCGAGCAGAGCAACCTGCGCATCGACATCGATCGCTTCGACAAGGAGCTGCTCCGCGAGCAGCGCCTCACGGCGGGACGCCTCGACTCGCGCTTCACGGGCGTCGATCGCGATGCGGCGGGCGAGGCCACGGAGCAGGATCCGTCGTACTCGGCCATCTACGGCGAGTACACGGCCGTGTTCAACCACTATGTGCGGCGCTCGCTGAAGTTCGAGACCGACCTGCCGTACGAGATCCTCACCGGCAAGGTCCGGCCGTGGAGCTACGACCGCAACAACAATCGTTACCTCGACGTGAGTGAGACGCTCCGCGCGGCCATGGCCCAGAACCCGTACCTGAAGGTGTTCGTGGCGAACGGCTACTACGACCTGGCCACGCCGTTCGCGGCCACGCGCTACACGTTCGGCCGGATGCAGCTGGAAGGGGACCTCCGGAAGAACGTTTCGATGGCGTACTACGCCGGTGGTCATATGATGTACGTCGACAGGGAAGCGCACCGGAAACTGCACGACGACGTGGTGAAGTTCATCCGCTCGGCAATTCCGGCCCAGTAAAACTGGGCTTCCGGCCCAATGAGGCACGAATCTCGCTCTTTGGGGCAATAGAATCAGAAAAATACGACGGGGGGTGATCGGGCAACCAGAGTACGACTGCTCTCAGCTGTACCGTAGATTCGAGTCGAAATAAGGAGCTTTACATGAAGAAGATTGCAATCGCCCTGGTCGCCCTGCTGCTCGTCACCGGTCTCGTTGCCTGCAAGGGCAAGGAAGCCGAGTCGACCGATACCGTCATGACCGACACGGTCGCGACCGACACGGCCGTCGTCCAGACGGAGACCACGCAGACCACGACGGTTTCGGCCGAGACCGACACCGCCTCCTCGACCACGACGATGACCGGTACCGACACGTCGGCCACCGGCACGACCGACACGGCCGCCACCGGCACCGCGTCGACGACCACCACCTAGTTTTCCCCGGGAGCGCCGCCGGCAAGGGCGGCGCTCCTTTCTCCCTCCCCCACAATTCAATACGTGATGGTGATCCGCGTCCCGCGATCGGGAAGCGTGTAGGCCGCGCTGCCGACACGCGCGAGGAAGCCCGGGACATCGGTGAATGCGACCGGCCGGCCGTGCTTCCGGGCCGATGTGAAGAAGTTCTCCCAGTGGCCGAGCAGGAGGTATTTCGGGCCGAGGGCCAGGATCGCTTCCGGATGCGTCTCCACCTGCTGGTACGACGCGACGCAGAGGATGGCCACGTCGATCGGATGCTCGCGCAGCGTGGCGTCGTCGGGGAGGCCGTACGGCGCGTTGGCAGCCGAGTCCTGGTAGTAGACGCGCAGCGCGACGTCGCTCCCGTTCATGAAGTCGATCAGGTAGGCCAGCGGCTCCCCTTCCCGCCAGCCGAGGATGTGCGTCGGCACGTGAGCCAGCGGCTCGGCGTAATGGCCGTTCATGAACTTGATGTGCTCGAAGTGTGCGGCGTGCTGGGAAAAGTACGGCCGGATGTTGATGTTGCCGGCGGTGTAGGCCGTGCCCGCCGCGTTGCGCGTGCCGGCGTACTGCGTGACCGGCTGGCAGACGCGCCCGTGCAGCGCGGATTGCAGGGTGTTGCAAACGGTCGGTCCACCGACCAGCGGCGCGCTCGCCGGCACGTGCTCGAAGACCACCGGCAGGTCCATGATGTGGTCGTAGTGCGCATGCCCGGCCACGATGACGTTGACGCGCGCGAGATCATCGGCGGGCACACGCTGGAGCTGCTCCTCGATGATGCGGCGGTTCGGATGCAGGCCGCCGAACGGGATCCGCAGGAAACCCGGATTGGTGAAGAACGGCGCCGTGAGCACGACGTCGTCGCCGCGCCGGATCACCCAACCCCCCGTGCCGAGGTATTGGAAGGTCGCGGTGCGCCCCTGCGCGTTCGGCAGCGTGTAGTCGGCCGTCGGGCCAGCGACCGGCAGCTGCACGGACGCACACGCGCCGAGCGCCAGCGCCAGGAGGGCAATCCCGAATTTGTGCATGAAAGATTGTAGAGAGTTCGCTCGAGGAGAAACAGGGTTGAACGCTGGTAAGCCTTGTCATCCCGAGCGTGGGGGGGGGGGGCCGGGGGGGGGGGGGGGGGGGGG
>JAXDJK010000185.1:0-5057 GCA_034665665.1 Acidobacteriota bacterium | reverse complement strand
TTCCAGTTCCTGGCCGTGCAGGTCACCTTGAGCTTGCGGTCGGTCATGGCGTTGGCAAGGCGGGAGGTGCCGGCGCCTTCGGGGTAGTAGGAGTAGATCTCGCGGCCGGCGAAGTGGAGCTGTTCGTCGGCAACGCGCTCGCGCTCGAGGAGGGCTTTGGCTTCGGCGGTCGGTTCTTCGCTGAGGAAGGCCACCAGGAGGCGGCTGGGGTTGGGGTCGCCGGTGATGGGGTTCGCGTCGATGACGGCGCGCAGCTCGGCGGGCGTGCGGAGGACGACGGCCACGTCCAGACCGGTGCGCTCGCGGAGGGCGGTCTTCACGCGCTCAGCGGCGGCGGCGCGGGCGGCGCGCGTGCGGAAGACCACGTTGCCGCTCTGCAGGTACGTCGACACGTCGGTCAGGCCGGCGCTCTCGCAGAGCGCCTTCAGCTCCGCCATCTTCAGCTTGTGGTTGCCGCCGACATTCACACCGCGGAGCAGACCGATGAAGACAGGCATCGGCTCAGCGGATCTCCGCCTCCACGTTGAACGTGGTGCTCACCGCCGGATTCTTCTTCGACGTCACCTTCACCGTCTCGCGCAGCTCGCCGGCTTTGGCGCGGGCGCCGTCGATGGTGACGGTGACCGACTCCTTACCTTTCGGCGGGACCAGCTCGACGTATTCGTAGAAGAGGCAGCGGCAGGCAGAGCGGCTGACGCTGACGGTGATCGGAGCGTCGGTGCGGTTGTTGATCTCGAACTGCCGCGTGGCGCGCGTGCCTTTGCGGATCGTGCCGTAGTTCTGGACCGCGGGGGTCATGGCCAACTCGGACGCGATCGCGGCCGTGGTGGTGGTCGTGGTGTCGGGATCGGGAATCGGGGCAGTCGCGCTCGTGTCGACGGTGTCGATCACCGCGCTTTCCGGCTGGCGATCGGAGCTGCCGCGCCACACCAGCCAGGCGATCGCGCCGAGGACCAGGAGGGTTGCCACGACCATGATCGCCAGCCGCGACTTGCCGCCGCCGCGGGTAGCATCGTAGGGCGGGACGTAATCGGTATGCGTCGGCTCGTCGTCGCCGTACATCGTGTGGGCGATCGGCTGGTCGCCTGGTGCCGTAGGAGGCGCAGGCGGCGGTGTGGCGAGCGGGATCGTGCCGGTGCCACGGCCTTCCAGATCGTCGAGCTTCGTCAGCGACAGATCGATGTCATGGATCAGCCGCTGATAGGCCGTGGCCAGCGTCTCCGTCGGCGCATCGGCGGCCATGGAGACCAGTGCTTCGCGATGGCGGCGATAGTGCGCGCGCATCACCTCGATCTCGCGGGCGCGCTGGCCGCGATTGACATTCACGGTGCCGAAATCGTCAGACATTCCTCAAGTTTATGGCAGTTCTTGGCAGTTCTCTGCATTCTTCACATGGGAAGCCAATAGGAGAACTTCACCAGGAAAACATCCTGCGACGGTGCGTTCGGCAGCGCGGCGAAATCGCGGCGCGGACGGAAATCGCCGAGGGGGATCACATCCTCCCGGTTCTCGTTCCAGACCACATAGAGCGCGGAGCCCGGCCGGAACTCCCAGCGCACCACCGCACTGCCGCGCACGCTGCGCAGATTGAAATCGGGATTGCCGAACGTCTGCTGGCTGCCGGCGGCACGGACCACGTACGAATTCGTCTCCCGTTCCAGCTGCACCGATTCATACGGCGTGTACTGATCGTCGCGGGGACGGGCCAGCTGCTTGAAGTCGGAGTAGGCGCCGCTGGCGATGAACGGCTGCACGAACAGCTGGAACGACAGGCGCGGGCTGACCGTCCAGTCGGCGCGGATGCCGAGATCGAGGCTCTTCTGCTCGATGGTCGCGAAGATGTACTGGCGGCCGTAGGTGGCGGTGTTCGACGGATCGACGCGGGTGGTGACGTATTGCGTCTGATCGAGGTTGTAGTTCCACTGCGGGGTGAAGCGCAGGCTCAGCGCCGCCGTGGGGCGGTAGCGTGCGGTGAGCAGCAGGTATTGCGTGCGGCTGTCGTCCGAGGCCGCCCACGACTCCCCTTCCAGCTCGAACGAGACCCTCTTGCGGCTGTCGCTTCCGCCGCCGCCGCCCACCCATCGCGAGACGGGCCGCAGCACCGCCGGGCCGCCGCGGGTGCGGCGGTCGTCGAGCACGCGGCCGTTCGTCCCGGTCCAGGCGTAGTTGTACCAGTAGCTCGTCCACTCGACGAACCCGTTGGCCATGAACCCGTTGGCGGTGAGATCGCGGCCGAAGTTCCAGTTCTGGTACTTGCCGGCCCAGACGTTGATCTCGCGGGTGCGGCTGGTCTTGTCCGTGTTGACGTAGTTCAGCACGGCGTGGCTGGCGATGGCGTCCGTGCGCGTCTGGAACCCGAGGTCGTTCACCTCGAAGCCGGGTGAATACGCCTGCACCTGCAGGTTCGGACGCCAGCGGCCGCTCTGCTTGTTGAGCATGGCCCGGCCGCTCCAACCGGAGAGCGACGTGCGGGTTGGATCGTAAGAGACGTGGTCGGTGTCGGGCCGCTGGTAGTAATGCACGCCGCTCCGCTGGGTCAGCGCGATCGCTTCCTGCGATCCGTCCACCATCGACGTGCCGCCCTGCCACTCCAGCAACCAGGTCTTGTTGCGGAAGTGGGTGTAGCCGTCGACGCCGGCAAAGTACGCGCTCTCGCGCAGTGACGGCGCCAGCTCCTCGGAGAGCCGGCGGTTCGTGGAGGTGAACATGAAGCCGATGCGCGAGCGGCCGTCCTTGCCGTACTCCTTGGAGGCCCGGCCGACCAGGTAGTTGGTCATCGGCTCGACGAGCTGTTTGCCGACCGTACCGCCGTCACGGAACCACGCCACTTCACGGTCCGTGAGCGCGTCGAGCAGGCCGACGGTCCAGCCCTTGCCGACTTTGCCCGTGACTTTGGCCGCGCCGAGGATCGTGGTCTCGCCCGGCGCGTCCATCCAGTCCGAATCGATGGATCCCTGCGGCGAACGGCCGATGCGCCGGGAGTAGAAATACGTCGGCGAGGAGGTGTTGAAGCCCCAGCGGCTGTTCGACGGACCGCTGCCGAAGTTGAAGACCTGGGCGCCTTCGGTGAAGAAGGGCCGCTTCTCGGGGAAGAAGGTCTCGAACTGGGTCAGGTTCAGGACGGCCGGATCGACCTCGACCTGCCCAAAGTCAGGATTGATCGTGCCGGTCAGGGTCAGGCTGGAGGAGATGCCGTACTTCACGTCGACGCCACCGTCCATCCGGTAGTCGGAGGCGGGGACGAAAGGATTGTCGTTGCGGCCGCGCAGGTCGGTGCGGGCCACGCCATACGGCACGATCTCGAAGCCGCGGGGCGGGGCGATGTGCTCGATTCCGGTCAGGTCGGCAAAGTGGGAGACGAACGCGCTGACGTCTTTCGGCGTGAACACCAGCCGCGAGTTCTCGTTGAGCCGGGCCACGCGCCGGCTGACGTTGAAGCCCCACACGTGGGTGTCGCGCGCCGGAAAGCGGAGCTGCGAGTACGGGATGCGTACCTCGGCGATCCAGCCGCCCGGCACGATCTTCGCCGCCGATTCCCATACCGCGTCCCAGGTGCTGTCGTCGTAGGTGTCGTTGTAGAGGGTCATGTCCATCTGAACGTTGGAGGCGTTGACGACGAACGCGGCGCCGTTCAGGCGATCGTGCTGGGAGTCGATGGAGATGCGGATGTAGTCGGAGGCGTTGAGGTCGGTGTCGCGCCGCGCGAGGAGCGGCGTGGGCTTGCCGTCGTCCTGCATGAAGGCGCCGAAGTAGATGGCCTCGTCGTCGTACAGGACTTTGAGCCTGGTCTGCTGCGTGGCGGGCTTGCCTTCGTCGGGATCGCGCTGGGTGAAGCCGGTGATCTCGGGAGCAGCCTGCCAGACGGTTTCATCGAGGTTGCCGTCGATGACCGGTGCGGTCGTGGCGCGAACGGCCTGGTAGGTGGGGCGATCGGCAGCGAGGAGGCTCGATGGCAACAGAAACGCAAACGTGAGGCAGGCCAGTATCGATCGCATCGTTTTCCTCGAATGCTGAAGTGGGATAGCGTGTTGCTTCCACCGGTAAGACGCGGCGGAAAGGGAAAAGTTGGCGCATGAAGGTCTTCATCGGCCAGATCAATTCCACGGTTGGTGCACTGGCGGCGAATGCGGCCCGAATCCGCCGCATGTATGACGAGGGCGTGGCCGCGGGCGCGGACGTGGTGATGGTGCCGGAGCTCGCGGTGACGGGCTATCCGCCACGCGATTTGCTGGACCGCCCGCATTTCATCGATTCGCTGCTGGCCACGCGCGACGAGCTGGTGGCGATGACGGGCGAGACCACGCTGATCTTCGGCTGCCCGGTGCGCACGGAGAGCTGGTGCGGCAAGCGGCTCTACAACGCGGCCGTGATCGCCCGGAATGGCGCGATCGTGCTCGAGCAGCAGAAGATGCTGCTGCCGACGTACGACGTGTTCGACGAGCTGCGCTACTTCGAGCCGGGCAAGGTGGTGCACGTGGTGGAGATCGCCGGCCGCCGCGTCGGCGTGTCGATCTGCGAGGATTTCTGGTTCGACGACGAGGTGCACGGGATGAAGCTCTACTGCCGGAATCCGGTGGACGAGCTGGCCCGCCAGGGCGCGGAGGTACTGCTGAATATCTCGGCGTCGCCGTTCAACTCCGGCAAGCGCCGCGCGCGCTGGGACATCTTCTCGGATATCGCCAAACGGTACGACGTGCCGCTGGTGTACGTGAACCAGGTGGGCGGCAACGACGAGCTGCTGTTCGACGGGTCGTCCATCGTGTTCGACGCCACGGGAGAGACCATCTTCTGCGCGCCGGCGTTCGAGGAGCACGGGTCGCTCGTGCATCTGCAGGGCTCGCCCTGCGAGTCGGTGCTGGCCCTGGAGGAAGATGAAGAGATCGCCCGCGCGCTGATCCTCGGCGTGCGCGATTACATCGGCAAGTGCGGGTTCACGAACGTAGTTCTCGGCCTCTCCGGCGGTATCGACTCGGCCGTGACCGCGGCGATCGCGGTGGAAGCCCTCGGCGCGGAGCACGTGACCGGCATCGCCATGCCGTCACATTTCTCTTCGCAAG
>JAXDJK010000184.1:0-2592 GCA_034665665.1 Acidobacteriota bacterium | reverse complement strand
CCAACCGCCAACCGCCAACCGCCAACCGCCAACCGCCAACCGCCAACCGCCATGGCATAGACTCTCCGCCGAATGACTTGGTACCAGGAGTGGTTCGGCGAGGAGTATCTCGAGCTCTACTCCCATCGTGACGAAAACGAGGCGCGGCAGCAGGTCGCGTTCTTTCGCCAACAGCTCGGGATGATCCGCGGGCCGCTGCTCGATCTCGCGTGCGGGATGGGGCGGCACATGCAGGAACTGCGCAGCGAGGGATACCACCCCATCGGCTGCGACCTGTCGTACATCCTCCTCCAGGCCGGCATCCGCGAATACGGTCTCCTGCCGGTGGCGCGTGCCGACATGCGCCAGCTTCCGTTCTGCGACAACGTCTTCGCTGGCCTCGTGAACTTCTTCACCAGCTTCGGCTACTTCGCCACCGAGGAAGAGAACATGCAGGTCGTGCGCGAGATGGCACGCGTGCTCGAGGGGGGCGCCCCATTTCTCTTCGATTACCTGAACGTTCATCGCGAGCTCCACAAGCTCGTGGAACGCGAGACGCGCGAGGGCCCGACCGGCACTGTGAAGATCGAGCGCTGGTTCGACGGATCTGACCGCTCGTTCAACAAACGGATAACGATTGGTCAAAAGCGTTACCTGGAACGCGTTCGCGGCTACGATCTCGACGAAATCTCGGCGATGTTTACGTCATGCAATCTGTCGATCCAATCCGCGTTCGGCGACTTCGACGGCTCGAAGTTCGATCACACCTCTCCCCGGCTGATCCTCGTCGGGAGCCGGATCCGATGAGGGTGCCGCTGGCGCGGTATCCCGGATTCAACCGGTTCACGCTCGACTGGCTCGCCGGCGACGCCCGCGCCACGCGCTTCCTTCCGCGTACGAATGAGACCAGCCACCGGCAGCGCGCCATCGCGCCGGAGCGCGTAATCGCGCCGGAGCTCGTGGAAGCGTTGCGTGCGCAGAACCGCGCCTGGGGCATCGACGCCGGCGCCGATCTCGATGCGTGGGCTTCGGGTGAGGCGGTGATGCTCATCGCCGGCCAGCAGCTCGGCTTCGCCGGCGGACCGCTGTACACGCTGGCCAAGATCGCCACGCTGATCCGGATGAAGCGCGATCTGATCGCGCAGGGCCGCAAGGCGGTGGCCTTCTTCTGGCTCGCCTCCGAGGATCATGACTGGGACGAAGCGGCCTCGCTGACACTACCGATAGCGACGGTGCTGGCGTCGGCAAACGTGAATCGCCAGCTGGACCTCCTCTGTATTCGCGCGGCCCGGCTGGCGGACCCTCGGGCCGCCGTCGGGCCGCTTCCCGTCCCGGAGTCGCTCACCAAACAGCTCCTCGCCTTGTACGACATGCCGCGGCCCTCGTGGCTACGCCACGGTATCACCTTCCGCGATTCCTTTGCCGAGCTGTTGGCCGCAACCGTCGGCAATGAGCTCGTCCTCGTCGATGCCCTCCTTCCCGAGTTGCGCCGTGCCGGTGCGGACCTCTTCGCGCAGATCTCGGCGAATCACGAGGCCATCCAGCACGCGTTGCGCGATCGCGCCGCCGAGCTGGAGACGGCCGGCTACGCGCAGCAGATCGTTCCGCCGGACGGCGAGCACTACACGCTGCTCTTTTCGCTCGACGATGAAGGCGTGCGCCATCCCGCCATTGGCGTCGAGCGTCCCGAACGCACATCCACCTCGGCGCTTACCCGTCCGCTGCTGCAGGATGCGGTGCTGCGGCCGGACGTGTTCGTCGGTGGGCCGGCCGAGGTCGCGTACTACGCGCAGATCGCCCCGCTGCACGAGCTCCTGGGTGTGGAGATGCCGCGCGTTGCGCTCCGCGGCCACGCACTCGTCGCGCCGAAGCGGGTCACCCGCGCCTTCGAGCGCTATGGCATCGAACCGGAGGACGTCTTCGCCAGCCCCGATGCCGTCCTGGCCGAGCACGAGCTGGAGCGCGTGGCCCGCATCCGCGGCATCGCCGACGATGCACGCGCGAACCTGATGCAGCACATCGAGGCGATCTCGCAACTCGCGCTGCCGGCCGATCATTCGCTGGCCGGCTCGATCCAGCGCTCCATCGGCCATCTCGAATTTCACTTCAACAAGCTGGCCGAGCGCGCGATCAAAGGGGTCGTGCGCAAGGACCGCGAACGGCTCGCCGCTGTGCGCGAGCTCGTGGCCACGCTGTACCCGGACCGGCACGTGCAGGACCGCATCGCCGGCTGGTTCGGCTACTGGCACACGCACGGACAACGGTTGGTCGAACGGCTGATCGAAGAGATCGAGCCCGACGCCGACGCATTCAGGATCGTGACGCTATGAACGAAACCGTGGACATTCTCTTCTTTGCAGCGCATCCGGACGACGTCGAGCTTTCCGCCGGCGGCACGGCGGCCAAGGCCGTCAAGGACGGCCGCCGGATCGGCATCGTCGATCTCACCCGCGGCGAGATGGGCACGCGCGGCACGCCGCAGACACGCAAACGCGAGGCCGCGGCGTCCGCGAAAATCCTCGGCGCGACGTTCCGTCAGCAGCTCGATTTCGGCGACGGCAATCTGCGCACCGGCCGCGAGGAAGAGCTGCAGATCATCGACATCCTGCGCCG
>JAXDJK010000183.1:0-2988 GCA_034665665.1 Acidobacteriota bacterium | reverse complement strand
TATGTCCGTCCACGTTTTCGCCGGAATGCTGCCCGACATACGCGAAGCGTTTGGACTGCGGCGGCCCGAGCCGCCGCTTTTGTACAGGCGCTCGGCAGGCCCTACTTTTTCCGCGCGAACGTCTCCCCGAAGAACTCCAGCGTGGCGACCTCGCCGCTCGTGCCGGTGCCGAACGTCACCTGCTCATCGAGGTCGTCCACCTCCGAGACCGCGGCGAAGACGTCGTAGTGCCAGTGGGCGAGGGGCACGGTCATTCGGTTCCACTGCAGGACCAGCGCGTCGTTCACGAGCGAGATCGTCACGGTGCCATACGACGGACTCTCGTACACACCCGCGTAATCCGCCAGCGCATGCGACGGATGCGTATCCGCGCGCCGCTTCGCCAGCCGCTCCTCTTTCTCCTTGCGGTCGCGATCGTTCGAGCGGGCGTCCACCATCAGGTAGTAGGCGTTCCAGTCGCGCGGCGCCTTGCCGGTGAGCATGTCGGCCAGCGTGTTCCGCAGCGCCACGGCCGCCAGACCGCGTCCCGCGTTCATCAGGATCACGAAGCCGGTGCTCTTCTTCGGCAGCAGGTCGACGTGGGTGCGGAAGCCATTCAGCGCGCCGCCATGGGAGACCAGCAGCTCGCCGCGGTAATCCTGCACCGTCCATCCCATCCCGTATGCCATGACGCTGGTCTCGGGGTTCGACTCCCGGGTCATGCCCTCGTGCCGGATCACCGTCTGCGGCGTCTTCGTCTCCGCCAGCGCCTCCGCACTGACGATGCGGCGGTTGTCGAAGAAACCGTCGGCCAGCTGGAAGCGCACCCAGTTGGCCATGTCGCGTGCGCACGACTTGATCGCCCCGGCGCTGCCGAGCGTTTTCGTATCGATTGGCTCCTGAGGACCGAGCTTCTGCTTCAGGTCGTCCCAGCGATGTCCCGAGGCGTGATCGGCCGCTTTCCATTCCGAGTCGGAGGTGATGGTGCGGGTCATTGCGAGCGGGCCGAAGAGGCGCGTGCGCACGAAGTCGTCCCACGACATACCCGAGGCGTGGCCGATCACCTCGCCGGCCGCCACGAACATGATGTTCTGGTACTGATACGCGCTGCGGAACGGCTTCGTCAGCGGGACGAAGCCGATGCGGCGCACCAGCTCCTCGCGCGTCAGGGGCGTGTTGTCCCACAGCTCGTCGTGCCGCGACAGGCCGGTGCGATGGGAGAGCATGTCGCGCACCGTGACGCTTGCGTCGGCACACGGATCGGCCAGATGAAAGTAGTCGAGGTGCTCGCGCACGGGGTCGTCCCACGCCACCTTCTGCTCGTCAACCAAGAGCGCCATGGCCGCGCTGGTGAAGGCCTTGGAAGTGGAGGCGATCTGGAAGAGCGTCTCCGGCGTGACCGGCTCCGTCCCGCCCGCTTCCTTCGTGCCGTAGCCCTTCACGTAGACGATCCGGTCGTTCAGCACGATGGCGATGGCGGCGCCCGGGATCTGCCACGTTTTCAGGTTGCTGTTGACAGCCTTATCGATCGCGTACGGATCGACTCGCTGAGCGTTGATGGTGACGGCGAGGGCAAGCGCGACGAACGCGGATAGCAGACGCATCGGTGCGGATTGTACGCGGCGCGCTGCCAGTTACGGACGCGACTTCGCGCGTGCCGCGTCGATTCGACGCACGGCGGCCTCGCGGATGAAGAAAAACATGGCGCCCGCGGCGATCACATACAGCGCCGCGATGCGCAGATGCTTCTCCGGCGAGACCACCACGTAGCCCCACAGCCCCAGCGCCACGATGGCCGGCAGGGGATAGAGCCACATCCTGAACGGCCGCGGGCGGTCCGGCTCGCGCACCCGCAGCACGATCGCGCCGACGATCTGGGCGATGAACGGGATGATGGCCCGGATCGAGAGGATGCCGCCGATGATGTGCTTGAGGTCGAACCAGCAGAACACCGCCGTCACCGTGCCGAGGAGCAGGATGGCCACAAACGGGTACGACTCGGTGGCATGCAGCTTCGCGAAGATCGTGAAGAAGTTCCGGTCGCGCGCCGCCGCGTAGAGGATGCGCGAGTAGCCGAGCATCACCGAAAAGATGGAGGCGAAGGCGGTCCAGAGGATCATCACCGCCACCCACTTGGCCGCCCGTGGCCCGATCAGCGCGCGGATGTAGTCCGCCACCACGGACGTGGAGGTCGAGGCCACGCTGTACGGCAGCACCGAGAGGATGCAGGCCTGCATCACGATGTAGAGCACGGCGATGGTCAGGATGGAGATCACGATCACGCGCGGAATGGTCTTCTGCGGCTCCTTCACCTCATCGCCCAGGTAGGCGATGTTGTAGTAGCCGAGGTAGTCGTACACCGCGAAGATCAGCGCCGCGCCGAGGCCGGCGTAGCCGGTTTTGCCATCGAAGCGCGGCGCGTTCCAGAAGGCGAACGATGCGAACGTCAGGTGCGACGCGCCGGCGGCGATGATCACGGCGATCGTGCCGAGCACGCCGATCCAGAGCACCACCGAGAAGCGCCCGATGGTGTCGATGCGCCGGAGCAGGAGCACCACCACGATGGCGCAGACGGCGGTGGCGGTGAGCGGGATGCTCCTGGCCACGGCCGGAAAGATCGGCTCCAGATACCGCGCGAAGCCGATGCATCCGGAAGCCAGCGACAGCGGCGCGCTGATGAGGATCTGAAAGAGGAACAGGAAGGAGATCAGCCGTCCCCCGCGCCCGAACGACTCGCGCAGGAACACATACGACCCGCCCGCCTGCGGCATCTCCGACGCGAGCTCCGCGGTGACGATGCCGTCGCTGATGGCCAGCAGACCCGCCAGCAGCCAGGCCAGCATGCAGCGCGACCCGCCCATGGCCGAGAGGATGAACGGGATGGTCAGGAACGGCCCGATCCCCACCATGTCGATCATGTTCAGCGCGACCCCGCGCCAGAGGCCGATGTCCCGGCGAAGCATGTGCGCGCAGTTTATCGCGGGGAAGCAGTTGGCGGTTGGCGGTTGG
>JAXDJK010000182.1:0-3125 GCA_034665665.1 Acidobacteriota bacterium | reverse complement strand
ACTCCAAACGCTTCGCGTAGTCCGGGGCGCTTTGGGCTTGAATCAGCTGGCGGCGAGAATCTCCTTGAGCGCGATCGCGGCCTGCGCCAGGGCTTCGTCGAGGCGGTCGGCGTCTTTGCCGCCGGCCTGGGCGAGGTCGGGCTTGCCGCCGCCTTTGCCGCCGACGATGGGGGCGAGGTGGTTGATGAGGGTGTTGGCCTGCACGCGGTCGAGGAGATCCTTGGTGACGGCGGTCAGAAGGGTGACTTTGCCGTCGGTGGCGGTGCCGAGGACGACCACGCCGCTTTTTAGTTTGGAGCGGAAGGTGTCGGCGAGGTTGCGGAGATCGCCGCCGCTGATGTCGTCGACGCGGCGGGCGATGAGCTTCACGCCCTGCACTTCGACGACGCCGTCATCGCCGGATGATGACGATGCGCCGCCGCTGGCGAGCTTCACCTTCAGCGTCTTCAGTTCCTTCTCGAGGTACTTTTGCTTTTCCTGGAGGGAGCGGACGTAGGCCGGCAGGTCGTCGATGGCGATGTTGGCCTGCGCGGCGATCTCGTGGGTGGTGCCGTCGAGCTTCTGAAACAGCTCCAGGGCGCCGCGGCCGGTGACGGCTTCCATGCGGCGGACGCCGGCGGCCAGGGAGCGATCGGAGACGATCTTGAAGAGGCCGATGTCGCCGGTGCGGTTGACGTGGCAGCCGCCGCAGAACTCGCGGGAGTACTCCCCTGCCGAGACGATGCGCACCAGCTCTCCGTACTTTTCGCCGAACATGGCCACGGCGCCTGAGCGCCTGGCCTCTTCGATCGGCAGCACCTGCTTGGACACTTCGAGGTTCTGCCGGATCCGTTCATTCACCTCGGATTCGATGGCGCGCAGCTGCGCGTCGCTGAGCGGCGCGTGGTGGGTGTAGTCGAAGCGCAGGCGGTCCGGCGCGACGAGCGAGCCGGCCTGCTGGACGGTGCCGCCGAGCGTGCCTTTGAGGGCCTGGTGCAGGAGGTGGGTGGCGGTGTGGTTGGCGGTGGTGTCGAGGCGCGCCGGCACGGGGACGGAGGCTTTGACCTGCGCGTGCAGCGACAGCGAGCCTTCGTCCACGCGGACGCGGGAGACGAAGAGGTCGCCCACCGGCTTCTGGGTATCGAGCACGGTGGCGCGGCCGCCGTCCCACTCCAGCGTGCCGCTGTCGCCGATCTGGCCGCCGGATTCGGCGTAGAAGGGGGTTGGCGAGAGGATGACCTCCCCTTCCGAGCCGTGGTGCAGGGCGTCGCGCTCGGTGCCGTCGATGACGATGGCCTTCACCTGCGAGTCGATGCCGGTGTACTGCTCGTAGCCGACGAACTCCACCGGCCCGACTTTCTCAGCCAGCGCGGCGAAGGTGGCGGCATCGGCGGAGAGCGCGAACTTGGAGGAGGCCTTGGCGCGCTTCTTGGCGTCGGCCATCATCACTTCGAAGCCTTCGCGGTCGATGGTCACGCCTTCCTCTTCGGCCAGCTCGCCAATGAGGTCGACCGGGATGCCGTGGGTGTCGTAGAGGCGGAAGAGCTCCGCGCCGCCGAGGACCCGCTCGCCGCGGTTGCGGATATCGTCAAGCAGTTGACCAACGCGCTCCATGCCGGTGGTCAGGGTGCGGGAGAAACGCTCTTCTTCGGACTCCAGCGTCTTGAGCACCGACTCGCGGCGCGCGGCCAGGTCGGGATAGGCCTCCCCCATCGCTTCGATCACGGAGTCGACCAGCTGCGAGAGCAGCACGGGGGACGGCAGCTTGCGGCCGAAGCGGATGCCGCGGCGGATGATGCGCCGCAGCACGTAGCCACGGCCTTCGTTGGAGGCGATCACGCCGTCGCTGATGAGGAAGGAGGCGGCACGGGCGTGGTCGCAGAGCACGCGCACGGCCGTATCGAGATCGTTCTCCATGTCGCCGCCGTAGGTGTGGCCGCCCAGCTCGGCGATGCGGCGCTGGATCGGGACGAACAGGTCGATGTCGTAGTTCGTGGAAGCGTGCTGCATCACCGCCGCGATGCGCTCCAGCCCCATGCCTGTGTCGACGGACGGCGCCGGCAGCGGGTTGAGCACGCCGTTCTCGTCGCGGTCGTACTGCATGAACACGAGGTTCCAGACTTCCATCGTGTCGTCGCCGGGGCCGTTGACCAGCTCGGGGACGTTCTTGGACAGGTCGTCGCCGCGGAAGTAGTGGATCTCCGAGCAGGGTCCGCACGGACCGGTGTCGCCCATCTGCCAGAAGTTGTCCTTGCGGCCGAAGCGGAGCACGCGCGAGGGGTCGGCCCCGGCCTTGATCCAGAGCTGCTCGGCTTCGACGTCCGGCGGGACGTCGGCATCGCCTTCGAAGACGGAGAACCAGAGGCGCTCGGGATCGAGGCCATAGACCTTGGTGATCAGCTCCCAGGCGTACTCGATCGCATCAGCCTTGAAGTAATCGCCGAAGGAGAAGTTGCCGAGCATCTCGAAGAAGGTGTGATGGCGGGCGGTGCGGCCGACGTTCTCGAGGTCGTTGTGCTTGCCGCCGGCGCGGACGCATTTCTGCGAGGTCGTGGCGCGGGTGTACTCACGCGGCTCGCGGCCGAGGAAGGTGTCCTTGAACTGATTCATCCCGGCGTTGGTGAAGAGGAGGGTCGGATCGCCGGCGGGGACGAGCGAAGAGCTGTTCACGCGGCGGTGGCCCTTCGACTCGAAGTACGCGAGGAAGGATTCACGGATCTGACTGGTGGTCCTGGGGGGATTCGACAACGGATAGCTCCTTCAGTGCCTGGTAAACGAGCCCGGCATCGTAACCCTGCTTCAACAGATAGCCGGTCAATTTGTTTCGCCCCTGGTCGGTGAGGACGTACCCCTCGCCATGACGGCGGGTGAGGGCGCGGGCGCGCTTGCGCATCAGTTCCAGGAGCTGCTCCTGCTCGCGCTCGGGATCGACGTGCTGCTCGATCGCGGCCGCGACCGTCTCCTGCCCTACCCCGGCCGACTGCAGCTCGCGGCGGATGCGGGATTTGCCGATGCGCTTGTTGGCGCGGGCGCGGACGAAGGCGCCGGCGAAGCGCTCGTCGTCGAGCCACTTTTCGGCGTGCAGGCGCACCAGTGCGTCGTCGATCTCGTCGGTGGTGAACTGGCGGCGCTGCAGCTTGCGGCGC
>JAXDJK010000181.1:0-4442 GCA_034665665.1 Acidobacteriota bacterium | reverse complement strand
TCACCGCGCAGTTCATCCTGACCTGGGGCTGGCACATCTGGTTCGAGACGCGGAAGCAGGGCCGCACGCCGGGCAAGCGCGCGCTGCGGCTGCGCGTGGTCGATGCGCGCGGCCTGCCGGTATCGCTCTACCAATCGCTGGTGCGGAACATCGCCCGCGTGCTCGATTTCGCGCCGGCTTTCTACGGCATCGGCGCCATCGTGACGCTGCTCTCCCCCACGCACCGCCGCCTCGGCGACATCATCGCCGACACGCTGGTCGTGCGCGATACGCAGGCCCTGGCCTACACCGGCCAGCTCGCCTCCGAGCGCCGCCACAACAGCCTGCGCACGCCGCGCGTGCTCCGGCTCATCCGCCACCGCATCAGCCTCGAGGAGCGCGAGTTCCTGCTCACGCTCTGCATGCGCGCCGACCGCATGGCCCCCGCGCCGCGCTACGACCTCTTCGAGGAAGTGGCCGCCGTGTACCGGCGCAAGCTCGATCTCGAAGAAGAGCCGATCAGCGGCGAGAACCTGGTGCGCGACCTGACCGCGGTGCTGTTCCATACGCGCGACGACGAGGCCCGCCGCCCCGTTCCCCGCGCCGCGGCCATGGGGTAGGATGGCCGCTCGGTCCAAAATCGAAGTCGCGATCCAGGAAGTGCTGCGAGGTGCGGGATGCTGATGTGCCGGAATCACGTCGAGGTCATTGAAGGCATCCGCCGCTGCACCCGTTGCGGCTCCACCTTCTGCCGCGATTGCCTCGTCGACATCGCGGGCCATCCCTACTGCGCCACCTGTAAGGGCGAACAGCTCCTCGACGTCCGCTCCGGCGTCGACCGCACCAAGCTCCCGCTGGCCGGTTTCTGGAAGCGCTTCGGCGCGGCCCTGCTGGACGGCCTCCTCCTCTCCGTGCCGATGTATGCGGTCATGGGCGTGGTCTACTTCACCATGATCGCCGGCAAGCAAAGCGGGACGCCGTTCTGGTTCAACTTCATCAGTCTGCCGTTCATGTTCCTCTCCCCGATTTACGAAGGGCTGATGTTCAGCCTCAAGGACGGCCAGACCCTCGGCAAGATGGCCGTGGGGATCAAGGTGGTCCGCCCGGACGGTTCGTCCATATCGACCGGACAAGCGTGGGGACGGGCCGGGCTGAAGATGATCCTCGGCTGCATGTGGATCATCGAGTACATCCCCTTCTGGTTCACCGAGGAACGGACCACCATCCACGACATGGCCGCCTCCACGCGCGTCGTGGAAAAGTACTGAACCGTCCATGACGATCCCCGGCATCTACACCGGCCCGCAATGCCCGCGCTGCTCGGCACCGCTGCAGACGGAGGCCGTCCGCTCCGGCAGGAACTACTGCCTCGCCTGCAGCGGCGAGTTCGAAGCGACCACGTTCCATCCGCCGGAGCGGCCGGTGCGCCCGGTCACGGAAGTCATCGCCAGCGGTCCCGAGGGCGCCAGCTCGTGCGCCAACCACGCCCGGAATGCCGCCGTCACCAGCTGCCAGCGCTGCGGCCTCCTCATCTGCTCGTTGTGCGACATGAACATCGGCGAAGGATCGTTCTGCCCGCCCTGTTTCGAGCGCGTCCGCAGCGAAGGCGGATTGCGGACGGCGGTCACGCGCTACCGCGACTACGCCGGCATGTCCCGCATCTGCTTCCTCTTCGGACTGCTCTGCTTCTGGGTCTCGCCGCTGGTCGTCCCGCTGGGCCTTTACCTCGGCACGAAGGCGGTCCGGCAGCGGCGTGACGAAGGCCGTTCCGTAACCGGCGTGATTCTCTTCAACATCTTCGGCGTGCTCGAGCTGGCGGGAGGGCTCTTCATGATCGGACTGATCGTCTGGAACATGATCCAGACCGCGAAAGGCGTGCGATGACCACTCCCAACCGCACCCGCATCGCCCGCTGGAGCACCGCCATCGAGCGCCACATTGCCTACCGGATTCCCGAAGGCGTCGAGGTCGAGACCAGCCAGAACTACGAGGTGGTGCGGCGGCGCGTGTTCTTCGACGACGTGGTCATGATCACGCTCCATCGCGAGCACACGCCGCTCTATCTCGTGCTGACCGGCCTCTTCGCGCTGATCTTCATCATGATCGGCTTCGGCCTGCTGTTCACCGAGTTGAAGGTGGCGTCGATCTACTTCTTCGCCATTGCCAGCCCGGGCGTGATCGCCTTCGTCCTCCGCCTGCTCTTCGGCATGGACGTCATCACCCTGATCGGCGGCCGCTCGAAAGCGTCCATCCGCTTCGGCCTCCGCAAAGGACGCGTGCGCGAGCTCTACGGCTCCCTCTGCGCCGAAGTGGCCGAAAACCACCGGCGGCTGGCGCGCGAATACGCGCAGGAAGCACCGCCGCTCGAAGCACCGCTGCCCGACCTGCCGCCCGGCCCGCCCGCGTAGCAGGCGCGCGTTACGTACCGACGAGCCGCTTCAGCGTCGCTTCCACCTTCTCCGGCTCGAACCCGAACGGCCCCGCCGCGCTCTTGAAGGCGATGCGGCCGTTGGCGTCGATCACGTACAGCCGGTCCGGCCATCCCGTGTAGGCACGCTCCACCCGGTCATCCGGCCCGTCGATGACCGCCGGGATCTTGATGCCGAGGCGCAGGACGCAGGAGCCGGCGGCACTGGAGCGCTCCTCGAACGTTTTGGTGCTGCTCACCAGCACCCCTTCCTTCACGTTCGACTGCATCTGCCACAGATCGACCGGATGCGCTTCCTGGATGTAGACCACGTAGAACGCCGCGCGATCCTTGTACTTTTGCTGCAGAGCATTGAGCGCCGGCACCGCCGCGCGAAACGGCGGTCACGTGTAGCTGCCGAAGACCAGGACCACCGGACGGTGCCCCCGATGCTCCGACAGCGTCACCGTCCCGGAATGATCCTGCCGTGGCAGCGTAAAGTCCGGCGCCATCTGGCCCGGCTCCAGCGATCCCTTGCGCGCCCACAACCACATGTCCTGCGCCGGCAACGCGCCCCACACCAGCGGCGCCGGCGCGTACTTCATGAACGCCCCGAACCGGGTCGGCGGCTGCTTCATGGCGATCAGCACCGTCGCGAAGAAGCCGACGTAGAGGATGACCAGGACGAGAACGGCGCGAAGGATCCACTTCATGATTGGGTGAGCAGCGCGAAGCCGATCATCTTATACAGCAGGCGCGCGCCAACGTTCGCATCCCATTCGTTCTCGCCCGGCGAGACTTCGCAGAGATCGAGGCCGACGATGCGCTTGCCGCTCTTGCGCAACGCGCGGAGCAGGGTGATCGCTTCGTTCCACGACAGGCCGCCCGGAACCGGCGTGCCGGTGCCGGGGCAGAGGGTGGGATCGAGGCCGTCGATGTCCCAGGATAGGTAGACGTCGTCCGGCAGCGCGGCCACGATCTCCTCGGCGATGCGGGCGTACGGGACGCCTTCGTCCTTCTTCGCGGCCAGCTCGGCGTCGAAGAAGGTCACGATGCGTCCGCCGGAGTCGCGAATCATCGCGCTCTCCGCCTGCCCGAGGTCGCGGACCCCGACCTGCACCAGCTTGCCGACGTCGTCCAGCTTCGTCATCACGTTGTGAAAGATCGAGGCATGCGACCAGGTGAAGCCTTCATACGCGTCGCGCAGATCCGCGTGCGCGTCGAGATGCAGGATGCCGAGGCCGGGATACTGCTCCGCATAGGCCCGGATCGCACCGAACGGCACGGCGTGATCCCCGCCCAGCACCACCGGCATCTTCCCTTCGGCCAGGAGCGCGCGGGTGGTCTCGTAGACCCACGCGTTCACCTCTTCGGAGATTTCGTTGACCTTCTCCACGGCCGCACGGGTCTTCTTGTCGACCGGTCCGCCCTTTTCGATGACCGGCTCCGCCAGCGCCTTGGCCTGCTCGTTCCAGCGAATGATCTTCTTCGGGATGTCGAGCATGGCGATTCCTACGGCGTAAGGCCGGCCGGTCTCGTGGTCGTAAAGGTCGACCTGCTTCGAAGCCTCGCGCACCGCCTCGGGACCGCCGGACGTTCCGCCGCCGTAGGACGTGGTGGCCTCGAACGGCACCGGCACGACCACGACTTTCGAATCCGCCACCGCGAACGGCAGGCCGTACATCCCGCTCTCCGCGGGCGCGGGGCCGTCGGGATCGAAGTCAGCGGGAAGGATGGTGACCGGTTTCTTCGCCATCAATCCATGTCCATCGGATTCACATACTTTTCATCCGACTTTTCGGCGCGCTCCAGCGCTTCCTTGAACCGCTCCTCGAGGATGCGGGCCCGATCCTTCTGGCTCTCGATCTGCCGGTCGAACTTCCTGGCCGCCTCACTCTTCTGCGCCTCCAGCCCCGCCACCATCGACTCCAGCGACCCCGCCCCCCCACGGTTCTCCTTCGCCTTGTGCAGCAACACTTCCCCACTCAACCGGTCAACGACCAGCGTCGCCTCACAGCACGGACAGGTGATCTCGAAGTTCTTCGCCATGGCAGGA
>JAXDJK010000180.1:0-4510 GCA_034665665.1 Acidobacteriota bacterium | reverse complement strand
CGGGTGTTGCCGTTGGTGCGCGCGGGCTTGATCAACCCTTCACGCTCGTAAAGGCGGAGCGTCTGGGGGTGGATGTTGTAACGCTCCGCGATGATCGAGATCATCACGTATCCGTCTGCTCTGCGGCGGCCCATTGGAAACGCATTCTCCCATGAAGAAGGTAGGCAGTTGTCAGTAGGCAGTAGGCAGGGGATGAGGCAGCAGGCAGCGGCAGGTTCCCCTGCCTACTGCCTACTGCCAACTGCCTACTGATTTACGGCTTCTCGTCGACGATCTCGGCTTCGAGAACGTCGTCCTTGTCCGTACCGGAACCGGCCGAGGCTCCCGGTGCCGCCCCTGCATCGGTGCCCGCGCCAGCCTGCTGGTACATGACCTCGGCCAGTTTGTGCGACGCCTTCTGCAGGTTCTCCGCGGCCTTGTTCATGGTCTCGACGTCGCCGCCTTCCATGGCCTTGCGCGCTTCGGAGATCGCGCTCTCGAGCGACTGCACGTCACCGCCCTGAAGCTTCTCGCGATTCTCATTCAGCATCTTCTCGACGTTGTACACGAGCGAGTCGAGCTGATTCTTCGCTTCCACTTCCTCGCGGCGCTTGCGGTCTTCCTCGGCGTGCGCTTCGCCATCCTTGACCAGGCGCTCCACGTCTTCCTTCGACAGGCCGGAGGAGCTGGTGATGGTGATCTTCTGCTCCTTGCCGGTGCCAAGATCCTTCGCCGAGACGTTCAGGATGCCGTTCGCGTCGATGTCGAACGTCACCTCGATCTGCGGCAGGCCGCGCGGTGCCGGCGGGATGCCGATCAGGTGAAACGCGCCGAGCAGCTTGTTGGCCGACGCAATCTCGCGCTCACCCTGATACACCTTGATCTCGACCGACGTCTGGTTGTCCGCCGCCGTCGAGAACTTCTCGCCCTTGCGGGTAGGAATGGTGGTGTTGCGCTCGATCAGCTTCGTCATCACGCCGCCGAGCGTCTCGATACCGAGCGACAGCGGGGTCACGTCGAGCAGCAGGACGTCCTTGACGTCGCCGCTGAGCACACCGCCCTGGACAGCCGCGCCGATGGCCACGACCTCGTCCGGGTTGACGCCCTTGTGCGGCTCCTTGCCGAAGAAATCCTTGACCGTCTGCTGCACGACCGGGATACGCGTCGAGCCGCCGACGAGGACCACTTCATGGATGTCCTTCGCCGTCAGACCGGCATCGGCCAGGGCCTGCTTGAGCGGACCCATGGTCTTGCTGACGATGTCGCCGATCAGCTGCTCGAACTTGGCCCGGGTGAGCTGGAGGTTGAGGTGCTTCGGACCCGACGCATCCGCCGTGATGAACGGCAGGTTGACGTCGGTGGACATGGTCGACGAGAGCTCGATCTTGGCCTTTTCGGCTGCTTCGCGCAGGCGCTGAAGCGCCATGCGGTCCTTCGAGAGGTCGATGCCCTGGTCCTTGCGGAACTCGTCGATGATCCAGTCGATGAGGCGCTGGTCGATGTTGTCGCCGCCGAGGTGGGTATCACCGTTGGTCGACTTCACTTCGACCACGCCGTCGCCGACCTCGAGGATCGAGATGTCGAACGTACCGCCGCCGAAGTCATACACGGCGATGGTCTCGTTGTTCTTCTTGTCGAGGCCATACGCGAGCGCGGCGGCCGTCGGTTCGTTGACGAGGCGCTCGACCTTGAGGCCGGCGATCTCGCCCGCGTCCTTGGTGGCCTGGCGCTGGGAATCGTTGAAGTAGGCGGGCACCGTGATGACGGCGCGGTCGACCTTCTCGCCGAGGTAATCCTCCGCGGCCTGCTTGAGCTTCTGCAGGATCATTGCGGAGATCTCCGGGGGCGAGTACATCTTGGTCTGGACGTCGATGCGGACGTCGCCGTTGGAAGCCTTGTCCACCCTGTACGGCACCATCTTCATCTCTTCGTTGACTTCCTGGAACTTGCGGCCCATGAAGCGCTTGATCGAGAAGACGGTGTTCTCCGGGTTGGTCACGGCCTGGCGCTTGGCGACCTGGCCGACGAGGCGCTCGCCGTTCTTGGCAAAGCCGACCACGGAGGGCGTGATCCGGCTGCCCTCGGCGTTGACGATGACTTTCGGCTCGTTTCCTTCCATGACCGCGACGACGGAATTGGTCGTCCCGAGGTCAATGCCGATGATCTTGGACATTAGTTAGTTCTCCTTCTGTTGACGCTGTCAGCGTTTAGCGTGCCATCATCAACCTTCACTGACCACTGATAACTTGAGCCTACCACACTGCATTCCTGAAGTTAGACGTCATTCTTTCGGGTAGGGAACACAGCCGTTCGCGGTCCTCCTCTTCGGGTCCACCGATTCACCTATAGAAAGAGAGAGGGCATCCGGTCATGAGTTACCTGGAGTTGCCAAGGCTTTGCTTTTCCGGCACGTTCAAAGCGGCGCCGTCGACGATCAACAACATCCCCGAGAACTACCAGACCAGCGTGGCTGTCCCCGCCGCGGACCAGCTCTGGAATCCGAGGGGACTGGCCGAGTTCCAGCTCCTGCAGGGCAGCGAGATCACCATCCCGCCCGGTGCGAATGTCGAGCCGACAAAGATCCGATCACTCCAAACGTCGGCCGGCTTCATCACCAGCGGCGACATCATCGGCCAGTACGTCATCAGCACGAACGTGCCTTCGACGGCCAAGCTGGTCGATCTGGATCCCGACCAGCAGTTCGTCTCGGAAGTGTGGGGGATGCAAATCGCGATCGGCATGCCGGGTGGCGAGCAGGTGGTCGGCGACTACACCGCGGCTTACTTTCAGCAGATTTTCTGGAGCCGGCGGGTGCCGGGGGGACCGCCGTCGGCGGCGTACCAGTCGCTGCTGACCAACCTGCAGTGGCCGAAGACGATCACCTCGCCCTTCCTCCAGCAACTGTATGCAGCCAGCCCGGACGTTCTCTCGATCCGGTTCACGCTCGATCAGATCAGCACGCGCCCCTTCACGGTGGATGGACAGCCGAATCCAGGCTTCACGCTCGGCCGCGTCGTAGGCGTGATCGGGCCGGCAGCAGCAGGCGATCCGGCGTTCCTAAATCCCCGCGGACGGATGCTCCGTCCCACGCCCGCACCGCCCGCACCCGCGGCTGCCGCCGCTGCCGTGGCGTCCGTAGCCTCGGTCAGCGCCAAGCGAACGGCGCGTCCGTCGATCGACGCCATCCGGGCTTCGGCGGCACTCGCGGCCGCGATGAAATCGCAGCCCGAGGGGCCGCCGCCGGCAGCCCCGGCAGCCAAGATAGCCACGATCGCCGCGGCCCCGGCGGCACCAGGCTTCAGCGGGTTCAACTTCGCGCCGGCGATCTTCGACGCGCCGCGTAACACGGTGGTACTCGACCTTTCGAACGCGCTTCAGTTCGCGGGAAGCGATCCCGTGGCCGGCGGCGCGCTGACGGCGGCCATCGCCACCTCCGGTGGCCTGATCCCGCTCGGCGCGATCGACAACAGCATCGACAACTACCTGCAGCGCGCCTTCGTGTTCGAGTTTCCGCTCACCTCGAGCAGCGCCATCGCGGCCGCGCAGTCCAATCCGATCGTCGTGCAACTGAACGGCGAAACGGTCATGGCCGAGAACGACACCGGCGCGTATGTCGATGCCACGGGCCACGTGGTGCGGCTCGATGCGAACGGAGTGGCAACACTCTCCCTCTTCGCCACGATCTTCGGCGGCCCGGTAGGCTCCGGCCAGAAGGTCACGCTCGGCCCCGCGGCACCAATGAAGACCGCCGGTCCGGCCGATCCGATCGTCACCATCACGCCGAGCACCGTGGCCCTCGATCCGGGCGGCTCCGGCACGTTCACCATTTCGCCCGGCAACCCTGGCAACCCGCGGCAGTTCATCGACGGACAGGTCTTCGGCATCCCGATCGACTGGAGCCTCGATACCAACCCAGACAGTGCTAACGCGTTCGTCAGCCTGCTCGTCTTCGACGTGCTGGCCGACGACAGCCCGACCTGGGCGAACGTCGCACCGATCTTCCAGCAGTTCATGCACCTCTACCCGGGCATGCAGTCGATCCTGAACCTGGCGGACGAGGCGACTGTGGGCGCCAACGCGAAGAAGATCGCCGGCTACCTCAGCGCACCGGTCACCAGTTCCCGCTACATGCCGGTCACACGCGATCTCTCCGGCGTGAAGAAACAGATGATCCTCAAGTACCTGAACTCGCTCTGAAGGGAGCCTGACCATGAAACGAATTCTTCTGCTCGCGCTCCTCACTCTCCTGGCGCTGCCCCTGGCCGCCCAGGAGTCCCTCACGGCGTCGAAAACGCTGCCGTTCACGATCGAGCTCGGCGACGCGATCAACATCGACGGTGCCCCGTCGCTGCAGTCGTTCGCCGCCGCCGTGTCGAGCGACGGCAACAAATGGCTGCTCATCTCTGGACGCCTGACCGGCCTCCATACCTTCAATACGACCACGCCGGAGAAGCCGGTGAACAATTTCCCCCCGTATCAGCTGAATGACCGCGCCTGGGTCATCGAACCGGGCTCGGGGCGGGTCTGGTCG
>JAXDJK010000179.1:0-5192 GCA_034665665.1 Acidobacteriota bacterium | reverse complement strand
GCTCACGCACCTGCCGCTGTGACGCGGTCGCGCAGCACGTCGGCCAGCTGCGGTTCGCGGCCGATGTAATCGCCCATGACGATCGTGACCTGCGGATGGCGTAAGGAGCCTTCGTCCAGCAGCGCCGGCAGGTCCAGCAGAAAGTGCTTCCCGCTGTGCAGCAGGTACGGCACGGCCGCGATCGAGCTTGCGCCCGCGGCCACGCACTCGTCGATGGCCGCCGGGATGTCCGGCTGGTTGCAGTCGAGATAGCCGATCACCACGATCGGGTACTCGCCACGCGCACGCAGCAGCTCCGCCACCCGCCGCACATCGTCATTCGCCTCGGGACGCGGACTGCCGTGCGCCATCACCAGCAGCGCGTTCATGCCGGCACCTTGCACACCGCGCTGCCGTGCAGCGGGCATTTCGGATTCTCGCGGCACGACTCGCCGGCGATGCGCAGCTCCTCGCGCCACGCCGCCGTCGGACGCGCACTGGCGGCCGAGCTGAGGATCGCCTCCGCGAGCGCCGGATGAAACCCGATCACGTCTCCCACAACGAACGTCACCCCCGGATGCTCCGCGCGCGCCGCATCGATCACCGCCGGCAGCTCCTGCACGACGAACTTGCCCGACACGAGAAAGTACGGTGCGATGACGATGCGCGTGGCGCCCTGCGCTACACAGCGCGAAACGGCCGTGGCGAACAGCGGCTCGGTGTAATTGAGGAAGCCCACCTCCACGATGGCTGCATCGCCGCGGGCCCGCATCCGCGCGGCCAGGGCGAGCAGGTTCCGCTCGGCGCCGCAAAGGACGCTGCCGTGGCTGAAGAGGAGGATCGCGTCGGCACCCACAGTGACGATTCTACTCAGTCCCTTCCTCTTCGAGCGCGTTGTAGCTGCGAATCAGCTCGACGCGAAAGCGCAGGTGGTCGTCCCATTCCTCATCAGAAGTCGAGAGGCGGAGCTGGACCGCGAGCTTGGAAGCGGCCCGTCGTGCGTCGGAGTGCGTGGGGAAGGTCATGACCGCCGCACGGTCCGGACGGGTCAGGAAACGGGCGATCACTTTGCGTCCTTCGACACGTATGAGGCGCTTGAGCAGGACCAGAGACCGGCGCTGGGTCACGCGGACATCCTATCGCGGCAACTCTGACGTCTTTCCGCCCGAATCCTCTGCTAACATCCCGCCCGGTCCCAAATGAGACGTGTCCTAGCGGGCTTCGCGATCGCCGTCCTGGCTGCCTGCGCCGGTAGGGCACCGTCTCCGCCAATCCCGGCGCCGTCTCCTGCCGCTGCCGTGGCCGCGGCGGCCGCACCAGCACCCGCCTTCACCGACTGGCGCGACAGCGTCGTCTACTTCGTCATCCTGGACCGCTTCGCCGACGGCGACGCCGCGAACAACGCGGGCGTCGACCGCAACGCCAAAGGCACCTTCCACGGCGGCGACCTGGCCGGCCTCACCCAGCAGCTCGACGAGATCGCCTCCCTCGGCATCACCGCGCTCTGGATCACGCCGGTGGTCGACAACATCGACTCCTTCGTCACCGGCGCAGGCTTCCCCGACTGGGGCTACCACGGCTACTGGGCCGACGACTTCACGAAGGTCGATCCGCGCTTCGGCACCGAGGGTGAGCTCAAACAGCTCGTCGACGAAGCCCATCGCCGCGGCATCCGGGTGCTCCTGGACGTGGTCTATAACCACGCCGGCTACAACTCGCGCTACATGACCGACCCGAAGACCAAGGCGTGGCTGCGGTCGAACGAGCGGGGCGACTGCGGCAGCGACGACATCACCACGTGTGTAGCCGGGCTTCCGGACTTCAAGACGGAACTGGCCGAAGTGCGTGAGTATCTGTTCAACGCCCACCTCGGCATGGCCAAGCGCACGGGCGTGGATGGCTTCCGGCTCGATACGGTGAAGCACGTCACGCACGACTTCTGGCGCGAGCATCGGCAGCGTGTCGACGCGGAGCTCGGCCCGAACTTCTTTCTGCTGGGCGAGGTGTGGGGCGGCGACGCGCAGTCGCTCGATCCCTGGTTCGCCGGCAACGAGATGAACGCCGGCTTCGATTTTTCGTTCCAGGGCAGCACCCTCGGCTGGCTGCAGGGCCGCGGACGGACCGTGGCCTTCGACCGCTACCTGAAGCAGCGTGAGAAGGTGCGCGGCGGCTATCTGCTCTCGCACTTTTTGTCGTCGCATGACGTCCCGGGCGCGCTCTACCAGCTGGAAGGCGACAAGCAGCTCTTCCGGCTCGCCGCGCTCCTGCAGTTCACCAGCGCCGGCCTGCCGATGGTCTATTACGGTGAAGAAGTGGGACGGGCCGGCGGCGACTGGCCGGACAACCGCAGCGACATGCCGTGGGGCGCGAAGAATGTGGAGCCGGGCGCCGGCGACGCACGCGACGAAGCGCTGCGCGCCGATTACCGGAAGCTGATCGCCATCCGTCACGCGCATCCGGCGCTCTCACGCGGCGTACACACGGCCATCTCCACGACCGGCGACCTGCTGGTCTTCTCGCAGAAAGACGAAGCGAGCGGCGACGAGGTGATCGTAGCCGTGAACCGCGGCGCCGAAGCGGCGGAGCTGACCGTGCCGAGCCCGTGGTCTGTGTCGGCTGTCACCGATGTCTGGTCCGGCGAAGCGCTATCCATCCAGGACGGGACGATCCACGCGTCGGTGCCGGCGAAGCAGGCCCGCATCGTCGCGCGGGAACAGGAACACTAGAGGAGACGAATGGCGGGAGTCACATTCGATAATGTTGCGAAGCGCTACGGCACGGTCTCGGTCATCGAAGGGCTGAACCTCGACATCCATGACCAGGAGTTCATGGTGCTGGTCGGCCCGTCCGGCTGCGGCAAGTCCACGGCGTTGCGCATGATCGCGGGCCTCGAGGAGATCACCGACGGGCGCATCTCCATCGGCGACCGCGTGGTCAACGACCTCCAGCCGAAAGACCGCGACGTGGCCATGGTCTTCCAGAGCTACGCGCTCTACCCGCACATGACCGTGCGCCAGAACATCGAGTTCGGCCTGAAGATCCGCAAGACGCCGAAGGACGAGATGGCCCGCCGCGTGGCCTCGGCCGCCGAGACGCTGGGCATCACGCCGCTCCTCGAGCGCAAGCCGAAGCAGCTCTCCGGCGGCCAGCGCCAGCGCGTGGCCGTGGCTCGGGCCATCGTGCGCAATCCGAGCGTTTTCCTCTTCGATGAGCCGCTCTCGAACCTCGACGCCAAGCTGCGCGTGCAGACCCGCGCCGAGATCACCAAGCTCCAGCAGCGCCTCTAGACCACCTGTGTCTACGTCACGCACGACCAGATCGAAGCGATGACCATGGGCAACCGCATCGCGGTCATGAACGCCGGCCGCATCCAGCAGGTGGGCACGCCGCTGGAGGTCTACGACCATCCGGCCAACGTGTTCGTGGCCCAGTTCATCGGCACACCGCCGATGAATTTCTTCGACGCCACGGTCCAGGACGGCCGCCTGCACGCCAGCACCTTCGCGCTCCCGCTCCCGGCCAAGTACCGCGCCGCCGCGCGCGACGGCCAGAAGGTGCGCGTCGGCATGCGCCCCGAGAACATCCTCCAGGCCGACGAGCAGGGCAGGGGAGAGACGGCGCGGATCCCGGCAGTGGTGGAGATCGTCGAGCCGATCGGCTACCAGGCCATCGTGCACACCCGGGCCGGCGAGGACTTGCTCGTGGCCTCGTTCGACGCGCACCACATGCCGGCCATTGGATCGCCGATCGAGCTGGTGGTGGAGCTGGATGCTTTGCATTTGTTTGATGCGTCGTCGGAGGCGCGCCTTTGAGTGAAAGACGATCTCCGTCCCCCTCTGTGCCTCTGTGTCTCTGTGGTGAATGCCAGCGTGCCTTGCACCACAAGCGTTGCGAACTCGCTCGTATTCACCACAGAGACACAGAGGCACAGAGGGGGACGGAGTAAGGCCAAAACCATGAAAAAAATCATTCTCGCAGCCGCCCTGCTTCTCACGCTCCCCCTCGCCGCCCAGTCCGACCTCGTGGTCTGGCACGCCTATCGTGGCGGCGAAAAGGCCGCGTTCGAAAAGGTCGTGGCCAACTACAACGCCAGCCAGAAGAAGGTCAAAGTCTCGGCCCTCGCGGTGCCGTACGACGCGTTCGCCGACAAGATCACCGCGGCCGTACCGCGCGGCAAGGGGCCGGACGTCTTCATCTACGCCCAGGACCGGCTCGGCGGCTGGGTGGCGGCGGGCAAGACCATCGAGCCCATTGACTTCTATCTGGACAAAGCCACCACCGCGCGCTTCCTGCCGTCCACCATGCAGGCCATGACCTACCGCAAGACCACCTACGGTCTGCCGCTCAACTACAAGGTCATGACCATGATCTACAACAAGGCCCTGGTGAAGACGCCGCCGAAGACCACGGGCGAGCTGGTCAAGCTGGCCAAGTCGCTCACCAACGCCAAGGCCGGCCGTTTCGGCCTGGTCTACTGGTACTCCAACTGGTACTACCACGCGCCGCTCTTCAACGGCTTCGGCGGCGGTGTCTTCGACGCGGCCGGCAAGCCGATCGTCAACTCCTCCGGCAACGTCAAGTCGCTCGACCTCCTGCTCAAGTGGGCCAACAAGGACAAGATCCTCCCGGCCGAGCCTTCCACCGCGCTCATCACCTCGCTCTTCAACGAAGGCAACGCCGCCATCGTCTTCAGCGGGCCGTGGTTCCTCGAGGAAGTCTCGCCGAAGGTGCAGTGGGGCCTGGCCCTGCTGCCCACCATCGACGAAGCGGGCGGCAAGCCGATGAAGCCGTGGATGACCGTGGAAGGCGTCTACATCTCTGCGCCGTCGAAGAACAAAGACGCCGCGTACGAGTTCGCGAAGTACCTGACCGACGTGCCGTCCTCGAAGATCCTCGCGCTGGAAGGCAGCCAGAGCCCCGCCAACAAGAACGTCTACAGCGATCCGCAGGTCGCGGCCAACCCGGTGCTCAAGGCCTTCCGCGCGCAGGTCGACCACGCCGTGCCGATGCCGAACGTGCCGGAGATGACCATGATGTGGTCCCCCGTGACCACGGCCATGAACGCCATCGTGCAGAACGCCTCCACGCCGAAAGCAGCGCTCGACAAGGCCCAGAAGGACGTCGTCGACACCATCGCCAAGCTCAAAAAGTAGGAACCGCACCGCCTTGACCGCAGAGCCACAGACACAGCGACCCGATGCAGCGCGCCTTCA
>JAXDJK010000178.1:0-11253 GCA_034665665.1 Acidobacteriota bacterium | reverse complement strand
TGAAGTCCTGCCGGATCACCTCCGTCACCGCCGACTTCGAGTAGCGCGCGAAGACGGCCAGCTGTGCGTACGTGGCGGTGGTGACCGGGAGCACCAGATGGCGGAAGCGGTCCATGACCCGCTCCGCGGTGGTCATGTACTCGTACGCGTCCGAGGTCATCCCGAAGAGCGGCAGGAAACCGAGCTTCACCGAAAAGAACTGCATGAGCAGCAGCGCCACCCAGAAGCTCGGCAGTGAATACAGCAGAAAGAACCCCACCGCCGACGCACGCTCCGCGAGATGCCCCGAGCGCGTCGCGCTCCACATGCCGATCGGGACACCGATCAGGGCCGCCAGCAGGAACGCGATGGTGTTGAGCACGAAGGTATTCGGCAGCTTCTCCAGGATGCGGTCGGTGACCAGCCGGCCATCCGCGATCGACCGCCCGAAGTCGAGCGTGACGATCCCGCCCACCCACCGCAGGTACTGCTGCGGCAGCGGCTCATCGAGATGGTTCACCTGCCGCACGTGCTCGAGCAGCGCCGGCGGAATGGTGTGGATCCCCGCCCGTCCGATGAAGAAATCGACCGGATCGCCCGGCACCGCATGCACCAGCGTGAAGGTGGCCAGGGTGATGCCGAAGAACGTCAGCACGGCGTACAACAACCGCCGGATGAAGTAGTTCAGCATCAGACGGCAGTGTAAACGCAACGGTTGTCATCCCGAGCGTCGAGCGAGGGACCTGGGTGTGCGGGGCGCGAGGCCTGTGGCACGTGCACCGCGCCCCACCCGCACAGGTCCCTCGCTACGCTCGGGATGACAACCGGGATGACAACCCTACTGCGCCGTCGCGCTGCGGCGCTGCTGGTCCTTCGGGATCCACCACGCCAGCTCGCCCGGGTACCAGAGATACAGGCCGTAACCGCGGCTCAGCTCCACGCCGTGAATGCGTTTGCTGAGCGCCCACTTCACCGAGACCTGCGTGGTCCATGTGTACGGCTGGTCGTCGGCGAGCAGGACGTGCAGGCGGTGGTAGATGTCGCGGCGTTTGTCCTGATCGAGCTCGCGCCGGCCCTGTTCGATGAGCCGGTCGACCTCGGGGTTCGAATAGAACGTGAAGTTCTGGCCGCGCGGGGGGAACTGCGAGGAGTGGAAGAGCGCGTACGGATCGGGATCGGGATCGAGATCCCAGCCGAGGTACGTGGCCTGGTAGTTCCCGCCGAGGATGCGCTGGATGGCCGTGCCCCCTTCGAGCATCACGATCTCCATCTGCACGCCGATCTTCTTGAGCTCCGCCTGCAGCATCTGCGCGAACTGCGTGGTGGTGGCGGTGCCGGGGATGATCAGGATGTCGAACTTGAGCGGCTTGCCGTTCTTCTCGAGGATGCCGTCGCCGTTCTTGTCGAGCCAGCCGAGGGACACGAGAATCCGTTTGGCGCCCTCGGGATCGTAACGGACCACCGGCACGGCCGGGTTGTACGCCCACTCGTCCGGCGTGAACGGCCCGCTCATCGCTCGCGCCGTGCCGTGATAGAGATCGTTGATCACGGCGTCGACGGGCACGCACATCGTGAAGGCGCGGCGAATGCGCTTGTCCGACAGCAGCGCGTCGCGGGTGTTCCAGGCGATGTAGTTGTAGTTCAGCGTGTAGAAGCGCTGGAAGTTGATGGTCTTCATCAGCTGCGGGTTCTTCTGCTCGCGGACCCAGGTGTCCGAGACCATCATCGCTTCGTCGATGTCGCCGCGCTTGACGGCGTTCCAGGCGGTCACGGAGTCGCCGATGATCTTGAAGACCACGGTCTGGATGTGCGGCTTCTGGCCCCAGTAGTCGGCGCGCCGTTCGAGGATGATCTGCTTGCCCGGCTCGCGGCGCAGGAGGCGGTACGGACCGCTGCCGACGGCCTTGGCGACGAAGTCGTCGCGGAAGTTGCCCTTGCCGTAGACGTGCTCCGGCAGGACCAGCACTTCGTTGAAGCGCACCAGCTGCGAGGCCAGCGCTTCTTTGAACGCGATCTCGACGGTGGTGGCGTCGACGGCGCGGGTCCTGGTCATGTCGATGTATTCGAAGGATCCGGCGATCTGCACGGCCTCGGAGGCAGGATCGATGATCTTGCGGAGGGTGTAGACCACGTCGCTGGCGCGCACGGGCATGCCGTCAGAAAAGGTGGCCTTCGGGTTCAGCTTGAACGTGTAAAGCAGCCCGTCGTCAGAGACGTCCCAGCTCTCGGCGAGGCCCGGAATGGGTTTCAGCTCGCGGTCGAAGTAGATGAGCGGGGTGAAGAGATACTGGGCCGGGAAGTGGTCGTACTTCGATGTCGAGAGCACCGGATTCATGGTGGCGACGTCGACGTCGAGCCGCCGGATCAGCGTCCCTCCGTCCTGCGGCGTGTCGTCGGACACTGCCGTGGGCGCTTCCTGGCGAGCTGGACGCTCGTCGCGTGAGCAAGCAACGAGCGAGAGGACTGCAACAGCAACGACGAAGCGTCTCACGGGATGATGATTATAGGGGCAGTTGGCGGGGAACCGGTTCCTCGGGTTCCTCGGAGTTCCTCGGAGTTCCTCGGCGAACGTGCTGGCCGAGGAACTCCGAGGAACCCGAGGAACTCCGAGGAACCCGAGGAACCGAGGAACTCCGAGGAACCGAGGAACTCCGAGGAACCAAAACGCTACTTCACCTCAACCGACTCCGTCGCCACGTTGTAAAACCCGTCCACGGCGCGGACGATCACGAACTTGCCGGCGACGTTCGTGCGCGGGAGGCGAAAGGTCTCGTCGCGGGAGTCGGCGATGCCGTCGACCGGCGTGAGGCGGATCCACTTGTCGGCGTCGATCGAGTACTCGACCTTGCCGATCGGCGAGAGGGCGTCGGTGATGTGCACGGTCACTTCGTTGCCGGAGTTTGTTACCTGGATGCTTGGCGCCTGGTTGTCGACCTGGAACTCCACGCCTTCTTTCGCATCCGTCAGCGGGGATTCCGGGTTGTCGGGGGCATCGGTGGCGGTGACGCGCAGCTCGTAGAGCGCGTCCGGCAGCTGGGAGGTATCGAAGTTCAGCTGCGCATCTTCCATGTTCTCGCGCAGGCGGAGCCACTGCGTGCTCCCCTTCTTGCGGAAGAAGACGTCGTAGCGCAGCGTGTCGCCGTTGTCGTCCGTGGCGCGCCAGTTAACGGTGCGGTAGCCCTTGCGGAAGACGCGCTTGCCCTGCTCCGGCGTGGAGCGGTCCCGGGGGTTGTCGAGGCTGGCGAAGATGCCGTATTCGTCAGGATTGGTTGCTTCGACCACCTGCGGCGACGACGGATAGGCGGAGCTGATGAACACCACCGCCGGATCCTGCACGGCCACCAGCTCGATGGTCGGCGCTACGTTGCGGTTCATGTACGACACGGTCACGCCGTCGATGGCCGCGGCCGGTGCGGCTTTGGGCATGGTTAGCTTCCACTGGAGATAGCGCGCCGCTGGGGCCGGAACACTGCCTTCGAGCGTGGATTGCGGCGCGGTCCACTCGCTCCAGGTGGTGTCGGGCGTACGGGTGTTGCCGCTGCGGAAGGCGATGGCCAGGGCGCCCGTGCCGAGGTCGCGGCCTTCGATGCGATAGGTGCCGAAGCGCGAAAAACGGTCCACATCCTTTGCCGCGGAGCGGAACTCGGGCGCCGTAGAGACGCTGTTTTCCATCCGGTAGACGGCGCCGGCATTCGTGGTGGTGATGAGCGTGGAGCCGCCGCCACTTGGGCCAACGGTGGAGATGGAGACGATCTGCTTCTCCGGTACGGCACCGACCAGCGAGAGCTCGTTGCCCTCCAGGCGATAGATGCGGCCGGTCGGGCCGGTGGCCAGGAGAATACCGCCTTCGCTCGCGCCGCTGATGGCGTAGACCATCTCCCGGTCGAACTTGCGCGCGGTCTCGACGAAGCCGTCGCGATCGATGCGGTAGACCTCGGCGCTCCCGGCGGCGGTCGACGTGCTGCCGGTGCCGGAAGCGGCGTCGTCGAACGAGAAGCTCACTTCCACGGCGGCCGTGGCCGTGCCGCTGTCGTCCTTCTTGGCGTCCGCCGTACCGCTGCCGCTGGCCTGCTGGCCGCTCTTGGCGGCGCCCGCCGATTTGGCCGGAGCGGCCGAGGGGAGGACGTTGCTGGCGGCGGAGGCCCAGCCGATGCCGTTGGCATCGACGTAGAGCGAGGTGATCTCGTTCAGTGCGGATTCATACAGCGCGCGGGCCTGTCCGGCCGCTGTGATCTCATAGATCCGGCCCTTGCCTGAGCTGCCCGCCAGGAGCGAGCCGTCCGCGCGTGCCGCTACCGAACGGATGTGCGTGTCGGTAGCGTCGTAAAGCACCTTGCCCTCCCCTTTCGGTGTGACGCGGAAGAGCTTTCCTTCCACGCCTGTGGCCACGGCGAGGTCGCCGCCGCTGAGCGGGGCCAGGCTCCAGATGTAGGCCTGCTTCGGGTCGTAGAACGGCGCCGAGGTGCCGCTCTCCGGATCGATGCGATAGACCTTGCCGTTCGGCGAGCTGCCGGCGTAGAGCGCACCGTCGCGGAAAGCCACGGCGTAAATCTCCGGCTCCGGCGCGGTCCACAGCACTTTCAGGTCGGTCCCGCGCAGGCGATAGATCTTGCCGTCGTTGCCGGTGCCGAAGAAGCGGTCGCCGTTCGGGGCGGCCGTCTGGGAAAGGACGAATGGATCGGTGAAGGTGGCCACTTTCTTCATGGCCGGCGCGGGACGAAGCTCGCCGCGCGAGTTGACGGCGAAACCTTCCACGAGATCGGCACCGAGGAAATCCTCCGCCGAGCGAACCCGCCAGAACTGCGGGGCAACCGCAAACGCGCTCGAGGCCAGGAGGATGGTGAGAGTCAATGCAGCGATACGGCGCATGAACATTCCTTTCCAAACACGAAAGACAGGCCGCAGCCTGTCTCAGGACATCGCAATCGTGTGGTGACGAAACCGGTACATCAAATCGCGGGGCGCACGTCCAGATCGATCTTCAGCGCGCCGTCGATGATGTAGCCCAGCGAGCGGGCCTGCTTGTCGCTCGCGAAGTACTTCACCGGGGCCTGCGCTCCATTCGACGAATCGGCACCAACCACCGCCCGCATCGACGGCGGGAGGTTCGGCAGGTACACGCCCGAGGTCACGGCACCTTCGCCGTTCGAATAGAGACCCACCGTGAGATCGGTGGCAGGACGCAACCGCTGCAGCACGGCCAGCACCTGCTCGAGCGTGCGCGGATCGGGCGGGACCAGCGTGAAATCGACCGCGTTCATCACCGAGCCGCTGCCCACCAGGAGGTAGGCGCTGCCGGCCGGCTGATCGTCGGGGATGCGTACGTCGAAGGTCTCGACGAACGACTCGCCGCGGTATGGCTTGAGCACCGTGCGGACTTTGACCGTGTCGCCCGGGGCGATGCGACCCTTGTCGGGCGTCACCAGCGACGCCTCCATCAGCTTGGCGGTGCGGAGCTGGTCGTCATGGCGGAGGTTGACCTTGACCGACTCCAGCTCCGTGTCGCGGAACTCGTTGGACATCAGGTAGCCGGCGATGACCGCCAAATACTGGGGGATGGACTGCCGCGCCTGCGCGCCCGCCCACCCTTCACGAAGGTGGATCGGCGCGAAGCCTTTGAGCTTGATCTCGGACTCCAGCATGACCGTCCGCTCGCCCGCCGCGCGCTGCGCGTTGGCGATGATGCTGTCCGCGGCCATGGCCAGGATCAGCGGCGAGAGGTTGGCGTGCCGCACCAGGTTGACGTGGTATTTCTTCTGCGTGACGCCCGAGCCGTCCAGCGTCACGTCCACCGGGATCATGTCGGCGGTCTGCCCCACCACGCCCATGATGCCGGCCGCGCGGTCCTGCTCGAGCACGCCCACCACGTCGCCCGTGTTCGCAAACTTGAACGAGCTGGCCAGGCTGGGCATGACCGTGACCACTTCCGACTGAGCCATCGGGAAGCGGATCTCGCCCATGTCCAGGAAGGGGTGGCCGAAGGCGAAGATGCGATCGCCGTCGACGTAGGTCACCGTGCCGGTAGCGGCCACGTTGAAGTCGCCATTGAGGAGCACGGCGCCGATGGCGTCACCCGGCTCGAACGGCCGCTTGCCGGGAGTTTTGGGCTTGGTCGTGGTGGTCGATGTCGACGATGCGCCGGACGGGACGGCCACGAAGCCGAGCTTGTCGAGGTACGGCGAGAAGCGGGCGATGGTCTCCGGCGCGAAGCTGGAGAGCGACATCGGCAGCGCAATCGGATGCGCGCCGCTGATGGCCGACGAGGCCTGCGGGGTGAGCCCGCCGGCGAGCTTGTCGAAGATCGTGTCGAGCTTGCTGGTGGCGAGCGCGTTCAGGAGGTCGCTGCCGCTGAAGCGCGGCGCCGCGCTGGCGTAGGCCGCCTGCGCTCCACCTTCGCCGCGGGCGATCTTGAGCATCTCCTCGATCGGAGTGATGCCCGCCACCGGCTCCTTGGCGAACTGCCAGGCGTAGGCGAGCGCGCCGACCACTTTGCCGTCGATGTAGATCGGCGAGCCGCTCATGCCGGCGATGACGCCCGCACGCTGCACGACCGGGTGATCGACCCGCGCCAGGATCAGGTTCTGCCCGGGGCCGATGTTGTTCAGCACACCGAGAATCTCGACGTCGAAGCGTTCCAGCTTCGTCCCCTCGAAGGCGGTCAGGCCATAGCCTTTCATCCCCTTCTGCACCTGCGACAGCGGCATGGTCTCGGCCGCGGAGGCCGTGCCTACTACAAACAGCGCCAGAGCGACGAACGCGAAGGAAAACCGCCTGATTGTCTGCACGTGGATGCTAACCCGGTCCATGCCCAAGGCATTTCGGCTGCCGTGCCAGTCGCGTGAACGGGATTATTCGTAGCGCAGGGCGTCGATCGGATCGAGCTTCGAGGCCCGCACCGCCGGCAGCATCCCGAACAGCACGCCCAGGAGGGCGCAGAAGCCGGTGGCGATCAGTACCGCCCACAGCGGCGTGTGCACGGGCGGCAGGTCCGTCCAGCGGGAGATGACCCAGCGCCCCACGTTCGCCAGCAGCCACCCTCCGACAATTCCTACGACGCCGCCGAGTGCCGCCAGGGTGATGGCTTCGATCAGGAACTGCACCATGATGTCGATCCGCCGCGCGCCGATGGCCTTGCGGATGCCGATCTCCCGGGTCCGTTCCGTGACGGACACGAGCATGATGTTCATGATCCCCACGCCGCCCACGAGCAGGGCGATCCCCACCGCGCCGCCCAGCATCAGCGTGACGTAGAGCAGGACCTTGGAGACGGTCTTGAGGATTTCTTCCTGGGCGATGATGCGGAAGTCGTCGCGGTCGTCCTTCTTGAGGTGATGCCGCGCCCGCAGGACCTCGCGGACCTGGTCTTTGGCCAGCTCGAGGTCGGCGCCGTCGCGCATCTGAAAGGCCAGCACCAGCCGGCGCATCGTGTCGGAACCGTAGAGCACGGTGGCGGTGGCGAAGGGGATCAGCACCACGTCGTCCTGGTTGTTCCCGAACGAGCCCCCCTTTTTCTCCATGACCCCGACCACGGTGAAGGAGTTGTTGTTGATCCGGATGACTTTGCCGAGGGGGTCGTTCCCGAGGTTCAGCTCCTCGGCTGCCGTAATCCCGATCGTGCAGACGCGCTTTTTCTGCTCTTCGTCCACCGGCGTGAAGAAGCGCCCGTGCTCGACCCAGTGGTTGAGGATGTCCTGGTACGAGGCGCTCACGGCGTAGAGCTGCATGGAGTGCGTGGCCTCCCCCGCCCGCGCCTGGGCCTGGCTCACGAAAATTGGCGAGAAGGCCCGGATGGCCGTGGTCTGCTGCCGCACCGCCGCCGCGTCGGCGATGGTCAGGTCCGGCGTCCTCTGCAGCATCGGATTGCGGTTCTCCCCCGCATCCGGAAAGACCTGGATGAAGTTCGACCCGATGTCGTTCAGGTCCCCCGCGATCTTGTACTGCAACCCCTGCACGATCGACACGACCGCGATCACCGCCGCGACGCCGATCATCACCCCAAGCACGGTCAGGATCGACCGCATCTTGTTCGCAAGAATGGCCCGCAGGGCGATGGATAGGTTTTCGAGGAACATCGTGGGAGTTTAGCGCCCGCGCAGCAGCTTCTGCGCGTTCGTCGTGACCGTCATGTTAAATCAAGCCACGATGACGCGCGTACGGGATCGCCGTGAGTGCCGCGCCGAGGAGGAAGATCAGGAGCGCGTTCTCAAAAAGGTACGGGTAGATGACCAGCATTGCGCCGACGACGATGTGCATCACACTCGACTGCCGTCTGCCGTAGATCATGTAGACCGCACCGATGGAGCCGAAGAGCAGTCCGAGGAAGAAGGTCATGATCACCCAGACTGTACCGCGCCTCGGCAAGGTCGTTACCGCAACGGAATCTGCCACGTCCCGCTGACGTACCCCGTCAGCGCGTCGCCATCCCACCCGCCCATCCAGAACGCCAGTGGCCAGGGTTGGGTCGGGTCACAGCCGATCGTGTCGGCGAAGACCTGGCCCTGGAGGGGGATGTTCCAGCCGTCGAAGAGCAATGTGAGCTGGTGGGCGCGCCGATCGATGGGGCGGTTGTCGAACGTGCCGACGGAGAGGTTCCACCACTGCTCGACGATGGCCAGCTGTTCGATGCGCGTTTCCAGTGCGGCGCGCTCGGTGGGGTCCGTCGTCTCGGCGAGGAGCGCGGCCAACTGATCGCGGCGGCGCAGGCGGTTGTCGATCAGGGTCTGGTTCGCGGCGTTCGGCAGGCCGGTGGCCGCGGCCACCATCGGGGAGTTCGATTGCATCGTGGTCGGCTGACGGCGCACCAGCATCGGGGAGGTCGCTTCCCACAGCGGCATCGATGGATCGGCGTTGTTGACCCAGTCGTTGCGCTCGAGGAGCGGCTGGCCGGCCTCGTGGTAGATCCGCACGCGCAGCGGGTCGATGAAGAAGTAGTCGTTGCGGATCAGGATGCCGTTGTGCTCGAGGATCTGCGCGTCGAGGAACGCCACCTTCGCGCCGATCAGGTGCTGCTGCGTGGCGCCGTCGATGGTCGCCCCGCGGACCGTCACTCCCACGCGCGGCGCTTCGGCGTTCGATTGCCCGGGCCCTGGCACCGGCAGCGGCGCGGGCCGCGATGGCGTTTGGCCCGGCGTGTCGATGCCGAAGCTGCGTTGCCACACGCCCGGCTCGTCGGGCTGAAAGTGCACCTTGGCGTCGAGATCCGGCTCGCCGGCCAGGGCGAAGGTGTAGCCGCTCACGCCGCGCAGCTCGTCCGTCGGATCCGGGTCCGTGGCCATACGCATCTGGAAGTAGCCTTCGAAGTTCAGTTGCAGAGTGCTCATCACACCGTCCCGATCTGCAGCCAGTTGGTTTTCCAGTCGAACGACATCCGCTCCATGTTCTGGCGGAGGTAATACAGCCGCAGCCACGGAAACGACGGCGGGTCCAGGTCGGGCGCGGCGAAGTCGTGCTCCACGGGCTGGTCCGCGAATCCCGGATTCGCCTCCAGCTCCTCCGGCGAGATGGCCGTCGACTCCGCCCGGACTTTGTTCCAGAGCTCCACGCGCTGGTTCCAGATCGCCCGGAACTCCTCCGGCGCGTCGGGGCCGAACTTCTGCTGCGTCGGCAGCTTCAGCCATGGATCGCTGAGCGGCACCCAGCCCCACCGCGGCTTGACCGGCTCCGGGCCATTACTCATCTGCTGCGGCGGCGGCAGCGCGCGCCGGGCCGTGACCTGCCGGAACTTGAGCATCAGCGCGTCGATCCGCTCCTGGAAGAGCGTCCACGTCTGCGGCAGGTTCGGGAAGAGCACCACGTCACCCGACAGCTCGAACCCGGGACCGGCGGTCCGGAAGGGCTTCTGCTTCGCCACCGCTTCCTCCCAATCCGCGTCTGCCGGCAGCTCCGTGAGGATCTCCGACAGCGGCCGCACGAACATGGTCATGAAGGGGAAGAACGCGGCGTCCATGAGGGCGTTGGTCTGTTCCTCGGTCTGCACCTGGTCGCTATACAGATAGAGGAGCAACAGGAGCATCACTTCGTAACACTGGTTCGCCAGCTCCGCCACCTGCGCCGTCGGGCCGTACTGGATGACGTTCACCTCGTCCGGCGCCGTGACGTCCGGCTGGACCACGGTCATCGGATTGGACATGACCGGCCGGGCGCAGCGCTCGCCGAGGTCGTACTTCTCCATCTCCTGACGAATCTCGGTGAAGAGGCAAAAATGCGTGTTCGGCAGGTAATCAGCCCGGGCCGGAACGCCCTCGCCTTGCTCGATGATCATCCGGATGGCCTGCCGCGCCGAGGTCAGGTCCGTGACGGCGATGAGCGACAGCCCATATTGATTGAGGTCGTTCATCCCCCCATACAGAGGGCTGGGCGGGCCGCCGAAGATCTGGTTGCCCGGATTGCCGATGAAGAGCCCCACCGCGCCGAGGGAACCGGTCAGATTCTCGAAGCCGCTCAGGATCGCTTCATAGAGCTGCTGCACGTCGGCGTACGGAATGCCGTAGCGCAGGTCGATGTGCGGCGCGCCGCCAACGAGTCCCGCTTCCATGCCGCGTTTCTGCTGCAGCTTGGCCAGCATGCCTTCGCGCGAGACGGTCTGCGCCTGGCTGCACCACCCCTCGGCGCATGGCTGGTTGATGATGCCCTGCGCCTTCTTCACCTCCTCCTCGGAGATGCCGCAAAAGTCTTCCTCCAGCCGGTACGGCGCCTCGAAGTTCTGGAAGCGCTCGATCGTCGGGAGATCGCCGCGCGTGAGCGTCATCTTGATCCCCGCCGCGCCGTAGTACGAGGCCTGCTGCGGGAAGTTCGGCCGCGAGAAGGCCGGTGTCCCGCCGATGGACGACAGAAGATTCAGCGCCAGCCCGAGGTGCTCCATCTCCTGCCGCGCGATCAGCGTGATCTTCATCGCCCACCGCCGCACCCGCTCCAGCTCCGCCGCCGTCAGCACTTCCTCGAACGTGTACGGGTTGAAGCGCTCGTACGGATACCTCCGCATGGAGTAAACCGCGAACAGGTACTGGCACATGAGCTGGTGCTCGAGCTCCGACGCCAGCCGCAACGCATCCATGAGCTCCGCCCTGGTCCGGATCTGGGGAGTGGCCGGTGTTGGTGTCATGCCCTAGGGGTGACGAAAGCGGGTGGTTCCCTACCCGGTCAGAAAAGCTCGAGCGCAGAACGCAGAGCGCAGAACGTTGAATTGAGAAAAAAGGCGGGGTGTACGAGGAACGCGAAAGGTCTACGCGAAGCGTTTGGACTGCCGGCAGCTTTCTGCCGCTTTGGTACAGCCAC
>JAXDJK010000177.1:0-3382 GCA_034665665.1 Acidobacteriota bacterium | reverse complement strand
CACAGCTTTGTTGGCCCAGCCTCAGGCGACCTTCATTACTAACGACAGGGGTGGCTGAGGCTGGGCCAACCCAGCTGTGCGGGCAGCCGCCCGCCCGCCGGAGGCCCCTCGTCAGGTCTACATCCCGCCGGCTGAGAGCACGCGCGGTGAGGACACCCGCAGCTTCTGGCCGACGTGGAGGCTGCTGTTTTTCGACAGCTCGTTCAGCTCGCGGAGGTCGTCGACGCTCAGCTCGTGGCGTTTGGCGATGGAGTAGAGCGTGTCGCCTTTCTGCACGGCGTAATAGATGTCGGCGTCTTCGCTATGGGCGAGGAGGGTGCCGAGCTCGCGGGCGCGGACCGGGAGGTAGAGCGAATCGCCCGGGCGCGCGTCTTTCACGTCGTTCATGGCCAGCAGGGTCTCCGGCTTCGTGCCGAGGGCGCGGGCCAGACGGTTCACGGAATCGCCGTTGCGGAGGGTGAACGAGCAGACCTTCACGTAATCGTCTTCCTGGCGGAGGCTGCGGGCGCGGGCCACCACCGCCTCGGCGGACCTGGACGGCACGCGCACCACCGCGCGGCCGGGCGGGACCATCCCGCGGCGGAGGGACGGATTCAGCTCCCGCATCGCGTCTTCGTCCACGCCCGCCACTTCGGCCAGGTAGCGCAGCGAGACCGGCCCTTCCACTTCCACGCGCTTCATGTCGATCTCTTCCGGCTTCTTCAGCTCGAAGCCGTAGGTGGCCGGATCGGTGGCGATGAGCAGCGTGGCCCAGAACGTCGGGACATAGCCGCGGGTCTCTTTCGGGAGGGCTTGTTGTTCGAGGAGCTCCCAGAACGTCGTGGCGCCGGTTTCCGCGAGGGTGCGGCGCACGCGGCCGGGGCCGCAGTTGTAGGCGGCCAGGGCCAGCGACCAGTCGCCGAACATCTTGTAGAGATCGCGGAGGTACGCGGCGGCGGCGCGGGTCGACTCCACTGGATCGGCGCGCTCGTCGACCCACCAATCCACGCGCAGGCCGTACTCGCGTGCGGTGTCGGGCATGAACTGCCAGATGCCGTGGGCGCCGGCGCGGGAGGTCAGGGTGGGGAGATAGGCGCTCTCGATGACCGGCAGGTAGGCCAGGCCCTTCGGCAGGTCGTGATCGGTGAGCTGCTTGTCAATCAGCTTGCGGTAACGGCTGGAACGGATGAGAGAGGTCTGGATGCTGTCCTTCATCTCGTTCGAGAAGAGCCGGACCGCCGAATCGATCGTCCGGTGCTGCGGGATGGGGATCGACGCGGCCGCTTCCAGATCGACGGCAGGCAATGCGGCCGCTTCGGCTGGCGTGACCTTCTGGTCGCGCGAAAGGATGTGCGTGTAGGCCTCTTCGAGCTCCTGCCGGAACGCGTCGGCGTCCAGCTTGTGTGCCGAGGAGAGGAGAGGCGCGGCCGCCGGTGTGGGTGCCGCGTGCGGCGCTGGGGTGGAGCCCGCGCACGCCACAAAGTACAGACCGGTTACCGCCAACAGCAATGTGTTGCGCATCTACGCACCCCCTTCACGTCCGCCCGGCCGATGAATCTAAGCCAGATCGATTTTCAGGTTGACCGATAAGGACTGCGCGTCGGCGACATCGCTGAGATCGAGCTGCTGCTCGCGTGTCTCGATGACTCCGGCCTCGCCGTCCTCGAACGATAGTGTAACCCGGACCGCGTGGGCGCGCGGGACGACGTCGGCCGGAACCTGGAGGTGGATGGTGCGGGTGAGGTCGCGTTTGGGGCGGAGCGCGGCCAGGTCGGCCATTGGGTCGCGCTTGGAGGCTTTGGGGGTGGTGGTCTGGGTGGCGCGTTTGCGGAGCGCTTCGAGCTCCGCCATGACGTCCACGGAATTGCGGACCTTGACGGTCTTCAGCGCCGCCGGAGCCTCCTGCTTCTCCGGTTCGCCCGAAGGGAAGTCGACGTCGGGCTCGGTGATGGCCGGTTCGGAGGCGAAGGGATCGACCAGGGCGATCGCCTCGGGCTGAAATTCGGGCTCCGGCTCCGGCTCCGGAGCAGGCGCGGGCTCGGCCAGCAGCTCGGGCGCCGCTTCCTCCTGCAGCTCGGCCGCCGGCTCCGGCTCCGTCACCTCGCCGAGCAACTGATCGAGGGTCGGGGCGCCGGGCGTAACGGCGATGGTCTCGTCGCCAAAGTCCGGCGCCGGTGCGACGGCCGGCGCTTCCTGCTCCTGGATCTCCGTCGCGACCGCGGAGCGCACGCGATCCGACTCCGCGGCCGCGCTGGCGGCAGGGGAAGGCGCGACGAAGCTCGGCGTCGAATACGGTGTGGTGTGGCCGATGGCGGGCGGCGGCACCGGCGTCGCGCCGGCCACGGTGCGGGAGTTGTCCTGCACGCGGAACTGCGCGTTGGAGCGCGGCGACGCGGCCGAGCGGACCGGATCCTCCCCGGTCATGCGGCGGCGCAGGGTGCGCAGGGTCGATTTCGAGATCACCTTGAGCGTCTCGAAGACGCCCACGCCGCTGGCGGCCACCGCTTCCACGTAATCGCAGCGGCGCTCCGGATCGAGCGCGTCCAGCATCACGTCCACGTCGGCGATGTTCGGCAGGTCGCGCTTGTTGAGCTGCAGCACCACCGGGATCTCATCGAGATTGAGGCCGATCTCGGCCAGGTTCTCGCGGAGGTTGCGGAAGCTGTCGACGCTCGCGTCCAGCACCGCTTTCTGCGAGTCGGCCACGAAGACGATGCCGTCCACGCCCTTGAGCACCAGCTTGCGGGTGGTGTTGTAGAAGACCTGGCCCGGGACGGTGTAGAGCTGGAGGCGGGTCTTGAAGCCGCCGATCACGCCGACGTCGATGGGCAGCAGGTCGAAGAAGAGGGTGCGGTCGGTCTCCGTCTCCAGGCTGACCATCTCGCCGCGGCTGCCGGGCGAGGTTTTCGTATAGATATGGTGGAGATTGGTGGTCTTCCCGCAGAGGCCCGGACCGTAGTACACGATCTTCGCCGCCATCTGCATTGTTGCGTAATTGAAGAAGACCATCGGTTTACGCTCTCACGCGCGATTCACGCGCTCGTCACGGGCCGCTGATGCTAGCACCCGCTACTTTGGCCTAGCAAGGAGCGCTCCGGCGATCTGATCGGCAAGCAGTTCATAGAGTTGCGCGAGCTCCGGGTGGCCGCGCAATGCCTCCACGTGCCGCTCCATCACCTCACGGTCGCCGCGGGCGGCAGGGCCGGTGAAGCGTTTCGCGTCCTCGTGCGCACCCCAGTTCTCGACCGCGGAACGGGCCAGCGCGACGAGGTCTTCGCGGGCGTTGTCCACGCCCGACTCGCGCATCAGCCGCTCGGCCACGTCGAGCGCCGCGGCGACGTAGTTCGCCCCGAACACGGCCGCGGCGTGGTACAGCGGCTTCTGCTCCGGCGCGACCTCGCAG
>JAXDJK010000176.1:0-3286 GCA_034665665.1 Acidobacteriota bacterium | reverse complement strand
GGGCAGACGTACCAGCCCCATTTGCGCTGGGCGGCCGGTTTGTAGACTTCCCAGACGTAGTCGAAGTCGAAGACGTGGCGGACGAGGTCGCGGTCCCAGAGGAGGGGGTCGAGGGGGCCGAGGATGCGCACGCGATCGTCGTATTGGACGCGTTTCGTGGTGAGGAACGAGGGGAGGGCCAGGTAGCGGCGGGGGGAGCCTTCGAGCGCGACATCCACGAGCTCGCCCGCGGCAACCATCTCATCCAGCAGCGGGGTGGTGCGGACGTCGCTGAGCATCGACCACATCGAGCCGCCGGCGCGGGTGAGGAGGCCGGCGGCCTGTACGCGCTCGCGGATGGCCCAGCGGTGGAAGTCCATTGACGGCGGGGGCGCGGGTGTGAGGGCGCGCTCCGGCACGTCGTAGAGCTTTGCGCCGTTCTCGGTGCGACCGGCGACGACCACGTCGCAGCGCGTCCAGAGGATCTCCAGCGCCATCGAAGTGATTTTCTTGGTGCCGCTCCAGCCGCTCCAGTCGATCGGCTCGACGGAGCCGTGGTCGGGCAGGTCGCGTGCGGTCACGGGACCATGCGCGCGGATCTCCGCGAGCATGGCTTCCACCACCTGCGGCGGTACGCGTTGCTCCCGTTCGTCATGGCGCCACCACGGCGTCTGCGCCTTGTGGCCGCGCTGGCGGTAATAGGGGAACGCTGCCGCCGGGAGGATGCAGCGCTCCTTGGCGAAGTGCTCAAATGCGTGGCGCGGGAAGAGGTGCTTCCAGACGTCGCCGCGTGCGACGCCGTCGACCCGCGCCAGCACCACCAGATCGGCGTTCGTGCCGATCATGTCGAGCGGATCGAGCTGGATGCAGCGGAGTCGCTCCAGCACCTTGCGCACGCCGTTGCGGCCCGTGCCGAGGGGACGGTTCAGCGCGTGATGTGCGACCATCAGTCGGCGTGTTTCGGAGGCGGTGAGGGTGGTCGGCACGGAGCGCGGAGTCTACCGTGCGGACCACGACACGATTGACTTCATGTCACGTCGGCGGTACTTTCCTGTAAACGGTTACATCCTGAATGCCGCGCACCCCTAGCCGCCTTCTCTCCGATCCGCCCAACGTCACCATCCGGGACGTTGCCGCGCAAGCAGGAGTGTCGGTGGCCACGGTCTCGCGCGTCTTCAACCGCAAGGGGCCGATCCGCGAAGAGACGTACCAGCGGGTGATCGGGGTCGCGGAATCACTGCACTACGTGCCGCATGCGGCGGCGCGGAGTTTGTCGCTGCGATCGACGGCCACCATCGGCGTAGTCCTGCCGGAACTGCACGGTGAATTCTTCTCCGAGGTCATTCGCGGGATCGATGTGGCGTCGCGGCAGCATGGGTATCACGTGCTACTGTCGGGATCGCACTCGGATCGCGATGAAATGCGCGCCGTGGTGCAGGCGGTGCGGGGACGGGTGGACGGGCTGATCGTCATGTCGCCGGATCTCGAGCCATCGTCGCTGCTGACGGACCTGCCGGGTGGCGTGCCGGTGGTCATGCTCAACTCGCGCGTGGCGGGGCGGCCGTGCATCACCATCGACAACGCTCATGGCGCACGCGAGATCACGTCTCACCTGATCCGCCTCGGGCACCGGCGGATCGCGTTCATCTGCGGACCCGCGCAGAACGCGGACGCGGAGCAGCGGCGCCGCGGCTATCGCGCGGCGTTAAAGTCCGCGGGGCTGGATGGGGAGAAGGCGCTGGAATTCGCCGGCAACTTCACGGAGGCCTCGGGATACGACGTGGCGAAGACGATCATGGGGCTCTCCACACGGCCCACGGCCATCTTCGCCTCGAACGATGCCATGGCCATCGGGGCGCTCGGGGCGCTGCGGGAAGCAGGTCTGCAGATCCCCGAGGATATGGCGCTGGTGGGCTTTGACGACATCCCCATCGCGCGGTATCTCGCCCCACCTCTCACGACGGTGAAGGTACCGATCGCGGAACTGGGGCGGCGCGGGTTCGAGATGTTGATCGCCGCCTCGAACGGCCATGGCGATGACGGCAGTAAACCGGCTCGATTGGAAACACAGTTAGTGGTGCGCCGCTCGTGCGGCGCCGAACTGAAAAAGTAAGCACAAATCAACAGGAGGAACACCGATGCACCGCAAACTCTCCATTTCCATCGCGCTGCTCATCGTGCTCGCCCTTGCGGCGACGCTGACGGCGCAGAGCACGACCGCCACGATTCGCGGCACGGTGAACGACGAAAGCGGCAACGTCTTCCCCGGCGCCACGATCCAGGCAACCAATACGGCGAACGGGTTTACCCACACCGCCACGTCGGGCACGGGAGGAAACTTTCTCCTGGCCGGCCTTCCTCCGGGCACGTACCGGATCGAGGTCAGCGCGCCGTCCTACAAGGGCAGCGCACGCGACGTGACGGTGCAGGTCGGCTCGACCATCGACGTCTCGTTCCGCCTCCGTCCCGACATGGTGCTGATGGAAGAAGTCACGGTCCTCGGCTCGACGCCGGTGGAGACCGAGACCTCGGAGATCGCCACGAACGTGACGCGGCAGCAGATCGAGAACCTGCCGCAGAACGACCGTAACTTCCTCAATTTCGCCGCTCTGGCACCGGGAGTGATTCTCGGCACGGACGAGCTGCGGAAGGAAGTGAAGGCGGGCGCGCAGGGCGCGTCGGCGGGCAACATCTTCATCGACGGCGTCAGCTTGAAGAATGACGTCACCCAGGGCGGCACGGTGGGCCAGGACGCCAGCCGCGGCAACCCGTTCCCGCAGAACGCGGTGCAGGAGTTCCGGGTCATCACCCAGAACTACAGCGCCGAGTACCAGAAGGCATCGAGCGCGATCATCACGGCGGTCACGAAGTCGGGCTCGAACGAGCTCACCGGCGACGCCTTCCTCTACTATCAGGACAAGAGCCTCGTGGACGAGAACCCGCTCACCCATGCCGCCAAGCCGGCGTACGAGCGCGAGCAGTGGGGCCTCTCGCTGGGCGGCCCGATCGTGCACGACAAGATGCATTTCTTCGTGTCGTATGAAGCCAACGATCAGGACCGCGAAGAGACGGTCATCCTCGGCGGCGGTTTCCAGAACTTCCCGGCGCTGCGCTCCTCGCTCCAAAAGTACGAAGGGACGTTCGTCTCGCCGTTCCGCTCGGACCTGGCCTTCGGCAAGTTGAGCTACCAGCCGACGGCCAGCCAGCTGGTCGATTTCAGCGCGAACTACCGCAAGGAAACGGACATCCGCGGCTTCAACAACCAGGTCAGCCGCGAATCGGCTGAGAACGCGAAGAACGACGTCTG
>JAXDJK010000175.1:0-3503 GCA_034665665.1 Acidobacteriota bacterium | reverse complement strand
GTGGCAAGAAGCCGAGGAACTCCGAGGAACTGCCGAGGAACTCCGAGGAACTGCCTCCCAGAATGTTCCCCCGCCCCGAAGCGTTCCTGCAAGCCGATGAAAGTGAAACGCGCAGCCAAGTACGGGTTCTGTTCCGGGGTCCGGATTGCCGACCTGAAGGTGAAGCGGTTCGCCGCGGGCGGCGGGCGCGGGGCCATTCTCGGGCAGGTCGTACACAACGAGCGCGTGGTCGAGGAGATGGAGCGCCTCGGCGTCCGGACCATCGACACCATCGCCAGCGTCGAGGAGCCGACCATCGTCTTCTCCGCGCACGGCGTGCCCCCCTCCTTTCATGAGCAGGCCAAGGCCCGCGGCCTCGGCGTGCTCGATACCACCTGCAAGTTCGTCTACGACATCCATCGCGAGTCCAAGCAGGCCCTGGCGGCCGGGTATCACCTCGTCTTCATCGGCGACCCCAAGCATCGCGAGGTCATCGGCTACACCAACGACCTCGACCCTGCCACGTACCACATCGTCTCCCGCATCGCCGAGGCCGAATCGATCGACTGGTCGCAGTACGAAGCCATCAAAATCTTCTACCAGACCACCTTGAATGCCGAGGACTTCGAAGACGTCGTGCGCACCATCGAACGCCGCGCCAAAGGCGTCGAGCGGGGCGACACCATCTGCTACGCCACCAAAGAGAACCAGGACGCCGCGCGCGTGCTGGCCGAGGATCCAGAAGTCGACCTCATCGTCGTCATTGGCGGAAAAAAGAGCGCCAACACCAAGCACCTCTGGGAGATCTGCCGTGAGAGCAAGCCCGCCTATCTGGTGCAGGGTGCGGACGACCTCGATCCGGGCTGGTTCTCGGGTGCTACGCTGATCGGCCTCACCGCCGGCTCGTCAACCCCCGACTACGTCATCGACGAAGTCGAACAGGCCATCATGGCGGTCTGAAGGATGTCGACGCGGCAAAGCGGCACGGCACCTGCTGTGAATAACGATTCAGTTGCTGGCGTTATAGGCGGAACGTGATGAACGTCCTTCGCACAGCTTTACTGGCCCTGCTCCTGGGCATGGTGGTGGTGCCGGCTCAGGCCGCGGACCTCAACTGTTCGGGCCCGAGCAACGTCGAGGAGCTTCGCTACTCCTGGCGGCTGCGGGGCGGCATCCGTTTCCTGGCTGGGTTCCTCTTCCCGACCAGCGGCGTCGGCAATCTGCGGACCACCCTGCCGACCGCCAAGGACCACTTCATCCACAGCGAGCTGCTGATCACCGCCCCGAACGGCAAGCAGGGCGGCTTTTACGCGTACGAGTCCGACATCGACCAGCAGGGCAAGACCCTGATGACCTACCACGGCTATTCGTGGGGGGAGAAGTCGCGGCACGAGCGGACGGTATTCGACTACGTGAAGGGCCTGGCGCGCATCCGCAAGCAGACCCCCGCCGAGGTCGAGAACCGCGTCAAGAAGCTGCCTGCGGACGAGCAGCAGTTCCGCGACATCCTCACCGCCATCTATTACCTCCGCCAGAACGCCGCCACGCTCCGCGGGCCGATGCAGACCACCATCTACTCGGACGGCAAGGAGTACCCGGTGATCTTCAAGCCCTCGGGTGAGCGAAAGACCTTCGTCATCCAGGCCAAGAACATCACCGCCACGGCCTTCCAGATCGTCGACGCACCCGGCGGCAAGAAATGGCCGGGCGGCGTGAAGGTCTGGCTCTCGGACGACGCCAAGCGCATCCCCTTCCGGATCGAGATCAGCCAGAGCCTGGCCTCGATGCAGCTCGACCTGCAGTCGATCGAGTCCTGCGCGACGGTGATGGCGGCGCTCTAAGTAAATTAGACGGAATGCGCGGTGGTCGGCATCGGCGTGCCGAGGCCGCAGAAGAGGCCCACGATGTCCAGCAGCTCGCCCACGTCGAACGGTTTTTCCAGCACGACGGCCGGCAGGAGCTGCTCCTGGTCTTCCTTGGCCAGCTTGTAGCCGGTGATGACCACCACCGGCGAGTCCTTGGCCTTGGTGCGGAACCAGCGCAGCCACTCGCGGCCGTCCATGCGGGGCATGGAGAGGTCGAGGATCACCAGCTGGATGTCGGGATGCTGGTCGACGAGCGGCATGGCCTGTTCGCCATCGAGCGCCACCAGCACTTCGAACCCGAAGGGAGTGAGCAGGTCCCGGTACGTGAGCACGAGCTTCTCGTCGTCGTCGATGACGAGGAGTTTCCTCGATTTGAACGGTGTCTTGCGGGATCGAATCAAGGTTGCGTGCTCCAGTTCCCAGGTAGTCCGGTTGGCTGAGGCGGACGCTGCAAAGGACGCGCCGGTTACCGGCTGTCGCGCATCGACGGAAGCACATCCGTAGGAACGGTGGTCTGCAGACTCACACCTTCCCGCGGAAGGAGCCGGAAACGGCGCGGATCGTACCGGAGCGGCAGCAGCTTTCCCTTCGCCACCACCGCGTCGCGGGGGAGGGTCACCCGCAGGACGAAGCCGCCGCTGAGAATGCCGCGGGCCACCCAGGAGCCTTCCTGGAATCCTGCTTCCTCGATCCCGAAGATGAGGTCCGACTCCTCCCCCCGTACGGCGATGGTGAAGTCGCCCGGACGGGCCAGGGCGATGCCGTTGCCCTGGAACGGCGGGTCGTCGACCTCCCACATGCCGATCACCGATTCGACGGTCTTGCCGCGAATGGTCACCGGCACGGCGTTGATCTCGCCCGTGGCCAGGGCCGCCGCGTCGTTCACCGGCGCCCCGAAGACCTCGGCCGCACCGCCGCTCTGCACGACGCGCCCGCCGTCGAGCACGACCACGCGGTCGGTGTACGCCAGCTCCGCCCGCGACGACGGTGCCGAAATGACGGTGGTGCCGAGCACGCGCAGGGTGCGGTGCAGTTCATCCGCGAGCGTCTCCCGCGCCGCCCCGCTGGCGCGCTCCAGCAGCCGGTCGGCCACGACGATGCCCGGACGCAGCAGCTCGATGCGCGCGAGATGTACCCGCAGCCCTTCCGTGGACGAGAGCGTGTCCAGCCGCTGCTCCAGCAGGGGAGCCAGCGCCCACTTCGTCACCGCCAGCTCGTACTCCATCCGCCGGTCGATGCGATCCAGCGACCGCGCCCGCACAGCCGCGATCAAGGCATGCTGCACCGTCCACCGTCCCGGCACGTCCAGCGCCGAGGTCACGGACAGAATCGGCCGCCGCGCCGGCTTGAGCTCGTTCACGCTCCGCGCGCCGAGGACCACCTCGCCGCTCTCCGGCCGCAACCGCCCGTCGATCAGCTTCAGCAGCGTCGTCGCCCCGCACGCCGGCGCCCCCACCAGCGAGGTGTGCGAGCCTTTCGGAAAGAGCGCATGCACGTCGCGCAACGCAAACCCGCCGCGGTACCGGAATGTGACCTGGCGCAGCGCGACGTCGAGCACGAGGGGATTGTACGTGGGCCCTGCTTGTCATCCCGTGGGTCGAGGGTGGGACCTGGGCGGGTGGGGCGCGGGGAGTGTGGCAAGAGCCCCGAGCCCCCCCC
>JAXDJK010000174.1:0-4637 GCA_034665665.1 Acidobacteriota bacterium | reverse complement strand
CGTGGTCATCCTGGTGGGCGGCGTGGCGCTGCTGATGTACGGCACGAAGCTGATGGAAGACCGGATGCTGCGCGAGCGCGACGACATCCTGAAGACACGGCTCGGCGACATGCGGCAGGCCCTGCGCGATTACCACGAGCGCGAGCGCGCGTATCCGGAGTCGCTCGACAAGCTGGTGCCGGCGTTTCTGCCGGTCATTCCGGTCGACCCGGTCACGCGCAAGGCGGACTGGCGCCTGATCACCGAGGAGACGGTCACGCCGAACGACGACTTCGCGAGGGCCCAGGCGCCGAAATCGCGCTCGGTGATCGTGGATGTGAAGAGCGCGGCGGCAGGGGCGGGACGCGACGGCGTGGCCTACGCGGATTACTGATATGCCGAACGTCTATACCTTCAAGGACTTCGAAGGCAGCAGCCATCGCATCCTCATCTCGCTGGTCCGGCGCTACGCTCCCCAGGGCGGGACGCTGCTCGACCTCGGCGCGGCCGGTGGCGAGCTCGGATCATCGCTGCGCGAGCAGTTCACCCGCACCATCGGCTTCGAATACAACGTCGATTGCCTCCCCCAGCTCAGCGGACGCTTCGATCAGGTGGTGATCACGGACCTGGAGCGGGTGAAGTCGCTCCCGTCGAACATCGACGCGATCGTCATGGCCGACGTGCTGGAGCACCTGCGCAGCCCCGCCGCGGCGCTGAAGCTCGTGCGCGATGCCGTGGCTCCGGACGGGCACGTGTTCATCTCCGTCCCGAACATCGCCAACATCACCGTGCGTCTCGGCCTGCTCCTGGGCATCTTCGAATACCACGACCGCGGCATCCTCGATCACACCCACCTGCGCTTCTACACCCTGCGCACGATCCGCCGCGAAATCGAGAAAGCCGGCTTCCGCATCCTCGCGGTACGCGGCTCCTCGGTGCCCATCCGCCTGATCATCGGCCGCTTCACCCCCGAACCGCTCCTCCGCCTCGGCGAGCGCGTGCTGACCTGGATCACCCGCCTCTGGCGCTCCCTCTTCGCGTATCAGATCATCGTCGTCGCGCAGAAGCGCTGATTCTCGCCGCAAGCCTTGTCATCCGCCTTGTCATCCCGAGCGTCGAGCGAGGGACCTGGGCGGGTGGGGCACGAGGAGTGTGGCACGAGCATCGCGCCCCACCCGCACAGGTCCCACGCTACGCTCGGGATGACAATGGCCGCCTGCGCCGAATGTCGGTGATCACCGCGAGCAACCACAGCGCCGCACCGAGGATGGCCACCCACCACCACCCCCGCGCGATCCGGCGCGAGAACACCACCTCGTGTTTATCGCCCGGCACCGGCACGCCCGCGAACAAGCCGTTGATCTCGATCGGCGTCACGGCCTTGCCGTCGATCTCGATGGCCAGTTCCGGCGTGAGCTTCTCCGACGACGCCAGGAAGAACGCCCCCGAGGCCGCGGTGGTCATGTGCTGCTCGCCGGGAGCGTAGCGGGTGAGCGTGACTTGTGCGTCGGTCGCCGTCACGGCCGGCGGCATGACTGGATCGTCCGTGATCACCGCCTCGGTCGCAAAATCGACGTCGCGTGCGGCCAGCAGCTCGTCGCGATTGAGCTTGCGCAGGCGGGACACGGCATGGAAGCGAGGCACCTCGGCCAGATTGCGGAACAGCCGCCCGTCCGGCAGCTCGCGCTCGAACACCACGGGGATGGTCACCCGTCCGTAGTAGAGCGGCGTCTCCGCCGCGTTCGCGTTCTCGCCGCGCAGCAGATGACCGGTCGCGCCGATGCTGCGCACGCGCACCACCACCGATTCACCGGCGCGCGCATATGGCCGCACCGGCACGTACATCTTGTTCATCACGTCCGCATCCGCCTTCGTGACCAGCCGGCGCCATACGGCCGCACCGTTCTTGAGCAGCGTCAGCTCCAGGCCCGCTCCCTTGCCGCTCACCGCGTCGATGTGCATCGGCAGCTCGATCGCCCAGTACGGCTCCGCGTTGATCGTCACCGTGCGTTGCAACACCGCGCCCGGCCGGAAGCGCACCGCACCGTTCTCCTTCACGCCCGGTAACGTTGCGCCGAAGGTCTTCCACTTGATGATGTCGATGGCCCGGTTCTCGATGTAGTAGCGGATGCCCAGCATCCCCGCCAGCGGGTCGTCGAAACCGAAGCTGCGGCTGTCGAATGTGATCACCGTGGACTGTCCGCTCCACGAGGTCGGATCCAGCCGTTGCAGGAGCCGCCGGTACTCGGCCTCGGAACTGAAGTGGCTGCGCACGTCTTCGAGCCGGAACAGCTCCGAGGTGTTGGGCCAGAGGTAGATGAACATCGGCGCGATCCGGAACGGCTTCGGCTCGCGGCGCAGGAAATCGATCGTCGGCGTCGACGGTACGTCCGCCGCCGCCGGCGGCAGATACGGATGGAACTGTCCCGCGAAGAGCCCCAGCTCGAACGCCGCGGCCACGGCCAGTGTCCAGCCGGCCACGACGCGCCACGACGCATGCCGGCGCAGCCACGACGTCAATCGCGCCGCGCCTGCACCGGCCAGGTAGCCGATGGGCAGCGGCAGCAGCAGCGCCACACGTGCCAGCGCGGAGTACTTGAAGCCGGGCAACCGTCCGATCACCTCGCGCACCCCGGGCACGCCGAACATCGCGCAGACCACCACCACCGCCGCCGCGAGCCAGAACCAGTGCGATCGCGCGCGGCGGTAGAAGATCCCGAGGAGCGCCAGCGGGATCGCCAGCAGCCCGAGGTAGATCGTCGACTCCACGTAATTGTTCATCACGCCGAGGGCCCGATCGCCGGTCCAGTTCTTCTCGGCCGGGCTGCCGAGGCGATCTGGCTCGACGAAACTGCGTGCGTGCGACGCCGGAAAGTACGTCTTCACGCTCGCTTCCTTGCGGATCTCCAGATACCCCGAGCGGCGCACCAGCTGCGCGAACGGCACCAGGAACGGCGTGGCAATCAGCGCGGCGATGACGATGGCCACCAGCGGCGCCACCAGCACGCGCGGCCGCCGGTGCACCGCCAGCAGCACCACCGCGTACGCCGCCGCGATGTACACGCCGTACGCCATGGCCGCCGGAAAGCCGGCGAACGCGTAGGCCACGCCGAGGAGCGCCATCAGCGCGATCGAGCTCCGGCGCCCGTTGAACGCGCGCCGCACGAGCCACAGCAGCGCCGGATACAACGCCGTCGCATTCGTGATCTGCCACAGCCACCGCACCGCGTACACGCCCGCCCCGGCCACGATCACCGCCCCGATGGCCGCGCCGCGCTTGCCGAGCCGCTCCTCGCGCAGCCACAGGTACGCGAACAGCAGCGCCGCATTCAGCTTCAGGAAAATGACGCCGGTGTAAAACCACGTCAGCGGCAACGCCAGCAGCGGCAGCAGAACAAACGGCGAGAACGTGGTGATCGCCGCCGATCCATACCCCGGCACCCCGCTGGCGATGTACGGATTCCAGTGAAACGCCGCCCCCCCATCCTTCACCAACGAGACCACGGTCAGGTACGACGTGGGCGGATCGTTCAGCAGCGAATTCTGCACCCGCCCGACGTCCACCGGCCGGTACAACGCCCACGGCTCGAAGTTGTAAAACACATCGTTCGGCGACACCACCCGCCCCATGAACGCCACCGGAAAGAAGAGCACGAAGTTGTACACCGCCAGCGCGATCAGAAACGTGTGGTGCTTGCGGATGCGTCGGCTCAAGCGCGCGGAGTTTATCGACTTTATCCCGAGCGCCAGCGAGGGATCTTCGGTGCGCCTGCGCGACCGATGCTGTGCTGCGACAGCGCGGCGCCGCCAGAGATCCCTCACGATGCTCGGGATAAACTGGCTGCGAATGCGCCTCCTCATCGCCGCCGACGTCGACCGCACCTTCATCGAGCGTATCTCCGCCGATCCGCGCTTCGCCGTGAGACACCAGCCCGTGAAGACGGAGGCGGAGCTGGCGGCGATCGTCGGGGACGCGCAGGTGCTGGTCACCCGCGCCTACAACAAGGTAAGCCGCCGCGTGCTCGACGCCGCCCCGCAGCTGGAGCTGATCGCGCAGGGCACCAGCGGGACCGACAACATCGACGACGCGGCGGCCCGCGAGCGCGGGATTCCGATCATCAGCCTCCCCGGCGAGAACGCGAACGCGGTGGCGGAGCTGGTGATCGGTTACCTCCTGGCGATGACCCGCACCATCCCGCAGTACACACGCGAGGTGGTCACCGGGATCTGGTCGCGCGACGATTGCGCCACCCGCCATGAGCTGCGCCACTACCGCCTCGGCATCGTCGGTCTCGGCGAGGTGGGCAAACGTGTGGCCCGGCTGGCCAGCGCCTTCTCCATGGAGGTGATCGCCTACGATCCTTACCTCGACGCCGCCACCTTCGCCGAGCGCCACGCCCGTCCCGTAGCGACGCTCTCCGAGCTCCTGGCCGCCTGCGACATCCTCACCGTCCACGTCCCCCTCACCGACGCCACCCGCCGGATGATCGGCGCCGGCGAGATCGCCTCCCTGCATCGTGGCGCCTACCTCGTCAGCGCCGCCCGCGGCGAGATCGTCGACCAGCAGGCCGCCCTGACCGCCCTCGCCAACGGACACCTGGCCGGCCTGGCCATGGACGTCTACGACCCCGAGCCCCCCACCACCCCCTTCCCCAACG
>JAXDJK010000173.1:0-4422 GCA_034665665.1 Acidobacteriota bacterium | reverse complement strand
TCGACGATCTCCGCGCGCCCGCCGTAATTGAGCGCGATCTGAAAGAGCAGCCCCGTGTTCTGGGCCGTCTTCTCCTCCGCGTACCGCAGCTCGCGCTGCACGCTCGGGTCGAGGCCGTCCACGCGGCCGATGGGGGAGAAGCGGATGTTGTTGTCCATCAGCGTCTGCAGCTCCTTGCGGAGGTACTCCTTGAGGAGCAGCATCAGCGTGGCCACTTCGTACCGCGGCCGCTTCCAGTTCTCGACCGAGAAGGCGTAGAGCGTCATCACCCCCAGCTCCAGGCGTGCCGACGTCTCCACGATCTCGCGCACTGCCGAGATTCCGGCCCGATGCCCTTCCACGCGCGGCAGATTGCGGGCCCGTGCCCAGCGCCCATTGCCGTCCATGATCACGGCCACGTGGCGCGGCATGCGCCGGAAGTCGACCTTATCGAGAAGACTCTCCTCGATCGAGCCGGGCTCGGCGAGCTTGCTCAAGTCGATCATTTCAGAGCGCGGATGTTAGCACTGGCGGCAGTTGGGCGGGCAGGCGATCCGTACCGCACTTCCAACAGCACCAAGCCCTTTGCCGCTGCCGTCCACCGCGCCGCCTCGAACGACGGGTCCAGCGAGCGCCGCAGCGCCTCCGGATCGAGCCGGCCGCGGCCCACTTCGATGAGCGAGCCGGCGATGCGCCGCACCATGTAGCGGAGGAAGCCGTCGCCCGACACGGTGATGGTGAGCGTTTCGCCCTCGCGCACCACCGAGATCGCCTCGATCGTCCGCAACGTCGAGCCAACCTCCGGATCGATCACCGTAAACGCCCGAAAATCGTGCGTGCCGAGGATGGGCTGCGCCGCGTTCGACATCGCCGCCTCATCGAGCGGCGGCACCACATGCGCGTGCGTCTCCGCCGCGAACACGTCCGCGACCACGGCGTTCCAGATGCGGTACTGGTAGGTCTTGCCCGTGGCGTCGAAGCGCGCGTGAAACTCCTCCGCGACCTCCTCCACCTCCGTGATCCGCACATCCGACGGCAGGTGCTGATTGAGGCCGAGCACCAGCCCGCGTGGCGGAATCGCGAACGGCACATCCGCATGCGCCCGTTGCGCCCGCGCGTGTACGCCGGCATCGGTACGGCCGGCGCCATGGACGCGCACCGGCCCGCCGAAGATCTTCGCAAGCGACTCCTCCAGCACCTGCTGGACGCTCAGCGCGTTCACCTGCGCCTGCCATCCGCCGTAACGCGTACCGAGGTACTGAACGGTGAATAGCAGGCGCATGGAACGTGCGTCAGCGCAAATCTTGCGCGATGATCTGCTCGCGGGCGAAGCCGGTCTCGTTCGAGATCGAATCGACTACGCCGACCGAGATCTTGTTCAGGCCGCGGGCCATCAGCATGTCCAGCGTGTACGTGTAGTACTTGCCCTTGATGGTCTTCATGTCCTCGGCGGAGACGCGCACCTGGTGCGACTTGCGCGACACGTCCGACATGTCGCCGTCCTTGTCCGCCACGGCCACGTAGATCTCGAAGCCGCCCACCGACTCGCCCGCGTCACCCTGAGGGAGCAGCGTGAGCGACTCCATCGGGATCTGGATGTCCATCGGCACCTGGTAGTACCCATCCTCGGTCGGGCGCGGCGAGCCGATGCGCGCGAGGATCTTCATGTCGTTGTCTTTGCCCTTGTAGAGCAGGTTGGCGATGACCCGGTCGCTCATCTCGGCGAACATCGACTTCTCGACGAAGGTCTGCCGGCTGCGGACGGTGAGGCCCTTCTGCTTGACCTTCACCTGCAGGTACCGCTGGCGGTCGACGCGCTCCGTCCCGGCGCGGTAGCCGAGCGAGTAGTACGACTCCAGGTCGCGCTGGATGCGCTTGAACGCCTCGGCGAAATTGTTCGTCTGCACCGACGCCAGCCCGCCCGTCATCTCCGCCATCAGCTGCATCGACTCGGTCGTGTTCGAGATGGCTGCCTGCGTGACGGTGCTCGACACCGCCTGTGAGTGCTCGGCCGACATATCCGAGCCGCCCTGCAGGCCGGCCGCGTGGACCGTGTACATCGTGATTCCGTTCGCGTTGGCGGTCTTCGCCACCGACTGCACGAACCGCGTGCCGTCGTAGCTCATCGGCTCGAGCATCGTCGCGCCGACATTGCTCCAGCCCTTCTCCCGCGACTGCTCATCGATGAAGTAGAACGCCTCGCGGCCCGGCTGCATCGGGAAGCCCTCGCTGGTCAGCACCAGGATCTTCTTGCCTTCGACGCCCGCGAGCGTGGTCATCAGACCGCTGAGCGAGGCCACGCTCTGCCGCAGGTCGTGCTCGACCGAGGACGCGTAGGCGCGCGCCGTGGCGATCGCTTCCTCGTAGCTGCGCGCGTCGCGGATACGGTCCTCGGTGGACTGCCGCTCGCTGCGTGCCGCGATGCCGAGACCTGATTCCGTGGCCAGCTGATCCAGCATGGTGTTGATCTGGTTGACGTCGCGCGTGAATGGCACCCGGATCTTCATGGACCGGTTGTACGTCGCGATCATGGCCTCGTCGCCCGGACGCAGGACCGTCTTCACGAACTCCTTCATCTGCGTGAAGACCCGGTTCCGGTTGAACGGCGCCAGCGACAGGTTGTCGATGTAGAAGATGACCCGCCGCTTGAGCTTCTCCGACACGTCCGACGGCGCAGGCGTCAGCGTGGCCGGCCCGCCCCCTTCCGGCTCCATCCGGGTCTGGTTGCCGACGATCTCGTAAAAGTTCGAGACCGGCTTGGCCACCCCGTTCTCATAGATCTCGAAATCGCTGGCCTTCAGGTTCGGAACCGCGTTGCCCTTGCGGTCGGTCACCACCACGTCCACGTTGATGACGCGGACGTCGATGGTCTCGATCATGCGCGGCTCGTCGGCGTTTTTCTTCGATTGGGCGAACGTCGCCGGAACGGTGATCGTGGCCACCAGCAGCGCGGCCGTGAGATTGCGGATGAAGGGGCTCAAGGGTGTTCCTCCAGGGTGTGGACTGCCTGTTTGACGTCGCGCGAGGCGGATCGTTACGGCGGCCTCTGGCGCGGTCCGTGCGAGAATACAGGACAGCCGGGATGAAACCCGGTGACCATTCAGAAATTCCGATGCGATCCTTCGGGCAAGTCCAATCAGACAAACAAGATCCGCTCACCTTCACGAAGATGGCGGGAGGCGGAAACGACTTCGTCGTGATCGACAACCGTACCGGCCGGGTCACCGATCCTGCCGAGCTGGCCCGCCGCATCTGCACCCGTGCCCTGTCCGTGGGCGCTGACGGCCTCGTGCTCATCGAGCCCACCCCGCGGGCCACCTTCCGCATGCGCTATTGGAACTCCGACGGTTCCCTCGGCGCGTTCTGCGGCAACGGCACCCGCTGCGCAGCCCGCTTCGCCCTGATCAACGTCATCGCCGGCCGCCGCATGACCATCGAGACGGACGCCGGCATCGTCGGTGCCGAGGTGGGGGATGGCGGGCAGGTGACACTGACGCTGCCCTCGCCGCACTCGTTCCGTCCGCAGCGCCCGCTGCAGGTGGGGGAGAAGCGCATCAATGGCAGCTTCCTGATGGTCGGCGTGCCGCACTACGTGATCTTCCTTCGCGGCGAGCTGTGGTCGCAGGACATTGCCCCGCTCGGCCGCGCCATCCGCCGCCATCCCGAGCTCCTGCCCGACGGCGCGAACGTGAACTTCGTATTCGTACGCGATGAGCATGCGATCGAAGTGCGCACGTACGAGCGCGGTGTGGAAGGGGAGACGCTGGCCTGCGGGTCGGGCGTCGTGGCCTCCGCGGTGACGAGCGCCCTCTTCGGCAAGGTGCAGTCGCCCGTGGCCGTCCTGACGCGGAGCGGCATCACGCTCGAAGTGGCATTCGAGCTGATCGCCGGCGAAGCGCGCGACGTCCGCCTGCGCGGCGACGCCCGCCACATCTATCGCGCCGCGCTGACGACGGAGACGCTGGAAGGATTCGATCCCGACTTCGTGCGCGATCCGGCCAGCGCCGACGCGAAAGTACTGAGTGCGAAGTGAAGCCTGGCGCGTAGCGATCTGGCTCGCGGCCGCGGCCGTGTCGGCATGGGCCGCGTCGCTCGTGGTCGTGCATGGCACGCCCATCGATCGCGCCCTGCCGCTCCTGGCGGCGATCGTGACGCTGCTGGCGATGGCTTCCCATCCTGCCGTGCAGGCCGCCGTGCCGCTGCTGTTCGTGGTGGAAATCGCCCTGCCCGATGAACCCACGCGCCTCTTGGTCCTCGGCGTAGTCCTGGCCCTCGCCTGGAGCGCCGCGGTGCTTGCCTCGAGCGCGGCGGACTACGCGAAGCGTTTGGAGTGCGGCGCTTTCCGGCCGCTCTTGTACAGCCACAGGCGGCGCCCGTGGCTCCACGCGACATTTCGGCGAGTGCCCTCGGCAGCGCCTGTGGCTGTACAAGAGCGGCGGGAAA
>JAXDJK010000172.1:0-4541 GCA_034665665.1 Acidobacteriota bacterium | reverse complement strand
GGCGCTGCTGCGGCAGCGGAACGAGCCTGTGAACGAGCCTGTGAACGAGTATGTGAACGAGTATGTGGATGTGGAGGCTGTCTGAATTCAGCGTGGCCGGCGGCGTCACCGTTGCAGGAGTCCGCATGCGAGTTCGCCCGGAACCTTCCGGCGGCTCCTGCACCGGGCGCTGACGCGAAGGAGAAGCAGCAGCTCCTGCGCGAGGCCTGGAAGCTGTGCGGTGAGTACGGCCTGTTTTCCATGGCCGTACCCCGCGAGTTCGGCGGCGACGGGTTCACCAATGTCGAGATTCTCGACGTGCTGGAAGGCCTCGGCGAGGGCTGCTCGAACGACGGCCTCCTCTTCGCCGTCGGCGCGCACATGTGGGCCGTCATCCAGCCCATCGTGCGGTTCGGCACGCAGGAGCAGCGCGTGCGCTACCTGCCGTCGCTGATGGATGGCGAATGGATCGGCGCGCACGCCATGACCGAGTCGGAGAACAATTCCGGCGCGGCCTCGACCCGCTACACGGAGACGGACGACGGCTACACCGTCGACGGCTTGAAACTGTTCATCACGAACGCGCCCGCCGCGGAGCTCTTCATCGTGTTCGCGACACGCGACCCGCTGCTCGGCGCCGGCGGCGCGAGCGCCTTTCTCGTCGAGGCAGGCGACGCCGGCCTCACCACGGGGCCCGACGAGCGGAAACTCGGCCTCGACGGATCGCTGCTGTCGTCCGTGTCGTTGCGGGACGTGACCGTGCCGCGCGAGCGCATGCTGGGGCCGCGGGACGGCGGGCGAGACGTCTTCACCTGCGCGATGCAATGGGAGCGGCTGTTCATCCTGGCGCCGCTCCTCGGCGCGATGAAGCGGCAGACGCAGCGCTCCGTCGCCTACGCGAACGGGCGCCGTGTCAGCGGACGCCCGATCGGCAAGCTGCAGATGGTGTCGTCCCGGATCGCCGACATGTACGTCCGCTACATCACGGTGCGGGCCTTCCTTCGCGAGAACGCCCTCCTCCGCGATTCCGAGGAATTGAACACGGCCCGCATCGCCGCCGCGAAACTGATCCTCGCCGAATCCGGCATGCTCCAGCATCTCGACGCCCTGCGGATCCACGGCGGCTACGGGTACATGGCCGAGGGCGGCATCGAGAGCGAATTGCGTGGCGCGATCGGGGGGCTGATCTACTCCGGGACCGCCGAGGTGCAGCGGGTCATGATCGCGCACGAGCTTGGACTATGAAAAGTTTGGCTGCCCGCTTCGCTGACGTCGCCCAGCGCCAACCCGAGCACATCGCGCTGATCGATGGCAACACCACCACCACGTATGGCGAGCTGCTGCAGCGCGCGCAGAACGTGGCCGGATTCCTGCGCGGCGCGGGCGTGCCCGCGGGCAGCCGGGTGGCCATCGACATCGAAAAGTCAGCGGATGCGGTGGCGGCGCTGCTTGGCACGCAGTGGGTCGGCGCAGCCTGCGTCCCGATCGATCCCGTCACGCCGGCACCGCGCCTCGAGCTGATGTTGCGCGACTGCCATCCGGCCGCGTTTTTCACGCGGCACGCGGCCTGTCCGGCGGGGCTCGATCCAGCGCCAGTCACGCCGCGCATCAATGAGCTGTCCACGGCCGATTCCGTGCCCTTCGCGAATGTAGCCTCGACAGACCTGGTCAACATCCTCTACACCTCCGGTTCGACGGGCAAGCCGAAGGGCGTGGCCATCAGCCTCGGCGCGACGGCGGCGTTCGTCGAATGGGCCGCGGATTACACCGGCCTCACGCCGGACGATTGCGTATCCAGTCACGCCTCGTTCGCCTTCGACCTCTCCATCTTCGATATCTACTCGTCACTCGTGCGCGGCGCCTCGATCGTGCTCGTGCCCGAGTTGCAGCGGGGCATGGCTCCGTTCCTCGCGCATCTGGTGGAGCAGCACGCGATCACGGTCTGGTACTCCGTGCCCTCCATCGCCACGAAAATGGCGGAGGTCTGTTCGCGCGACGGACGGCAGCTGACGTCGGTGAGGCAGCTGCTCGTAGCGGGGGAGGCCTTCCGTGGAGGCGCGCTCCCGGTGCTGCGCAAGGCCTTTCCCGGCGCGCGTATTCATAACCTCTACGGGCCGACGGAGACGAACGTGGTCACGTACCACGAGGTCCGCCCGTCCGACCCGCCGGAAGGGACGGTGCCGATCGGACGGGCCTGTCCGTACACCTCGCTCTTCCTTCGCGACGGTGTGCTCTTCGCCGGCGGCGAGAGCCTGATGGCCGGTTATTGGGGCGATGCCGAGCGGACCAGTGCGGCGCTGGTCGTCGAAAACGGCCAGACGTTCTACTGCACCAACGACTCCGTGCAGGAAGACCCCGATGGCACGCTGCGCTTCATCGGCCGCACCGACTCCATGGTCAAGATCGGCGGCTACCGCGTCGAGCCGGGCGAGATCGAGACCGTGCTGGCCAGCATCACCGGCGTGCAGGAAGTGGCGGTGGTGCCGTTCACGCTGTCGGACGAGACGGCGCTGGCCGCGTTCGTGACCGGCGACGTGCCCTCCTCGCAACTGGCCGCGGAATGCCGCCGCCGGCTGCCGGCCTACATGACTCCGGCGGTCTGGATCCCGGTGGAGGCGATGCCGCGCAATGACCGCGGCAAGATCGATCGCAAGGTGCTGCAGTCGCAGTTGGACACGGCCGACCGTTCCTACCGCAGCGCACACCTCGGGCGCGACAAGTACGTCCGCCTGCTCATGCCCCGCAGTGGCAAGATCGAAGGGGTCTGCTACCTCCTGCACAGCTACGCCGGCAACTTCCGGACGTGGGCGGAGCGCACGCCGCTGGCTTTTCTGGCGGCGCGCCTGCCGATCCTCTTCGTGATGCCGGAGAGCGGACGGCGCTGGTTCATCGACGATGCCGAAGGGCGCAGGTACGGGAGCTATCTCCTCGAAGAACTGATGCCGACGATCGAGGCGGAGTTTGCGCCGCACACGAACCGCGATACGCGAGTCATCGGCGGATTTTCGATGGGCGGTGCGGCCGCGGTCTTCCACGCGCTGCGCCGGCCCGACCTGTTCGGTGCCGCCTTTGCCCACGCCGGTGCCTTCCACGCCGCCCGCCGCATCGGCGACCCGTATGCCGCCGAACGGGCCTCGCGCGACCTGCTCATGCCCGACATCGCCGCGCACGAGGCGGTCTGGGGCCCTCCCGGCAGCAGCATCCGCGAGGCGTACGATCCGCACGAGGTCGTGGAGCGATTCGCTGCCGGCGGCCAGCCCCCGCCGCGCCTGTATCTCGACGTCGGCACCGACGACTACCAGCGCGTGGTGGACACGGTGCGCGAGTTCCACGCCATCCTGAATGGTTTCGGCGTGCCGCATGAGTATCGCGAGATCCGCGGCGCGCACACCTGGGATTACGTCAGCGCCGCGTTGCCCGGAGCGCTGGCCTTCCTGGAGCGCTGCCTCGCCGAAGCGACGGCCGACGACGCCGACGCTATGCCGGTGCGAGAGCTCCGGCGATCCAGTCGTTGACCGTCCTGGCCAGCTGCGCCGCGTGCTCGTGCCCGATCACGCTCTCGTGATCGCCCGGCAGCACGATGCGATCGGCATCCTTCTGCAGGATGTCCCGCCAGGCCTTGCTCGCGCCGTGCTGCATCGCGCCCTGCTCCGCCCAGATCTCCAGCACGTCCGTGGCCGGCCGGTACGGCGCCGGCGTATACACCTCGGCATACCGCGAGCGGACCGTGCGCACCCACTGCTCGTTCCGCTCTTCCCCGAGTTGCTGCAGGTAACGAACGGTAAAGGCGTCGGGTGAGAGTGTCTTGGTCTGCAGCGAAAACGGATCGACGTCCACCAGGATCAGCGAGCCTGCCTGCAATCCCTGCTGCTCGAGCTGCCGCACCATCTCGAAGGCCACGATGCCGCCGTACGAATGGCCCAGCAGGTGGAACGGCCCGCGATCCCACATTTCGAGCAACGTCGAGACGTACAGCCGGGCGATACGTTCCACCGTGTGGCAGTCCTCGACTTCGGGCGCGCTGGCCGCGTGCAGACCGAAGACCTCGCGCAGCTCACCGACAGACCGCGCGAAATCGTAGTACCCGTGCAGTGCCCCGACGATGCCCGGGATCACCACCAGCGGCGCCCCGCTTTCCCGCCCCGCCAGCGTGACCAGCGGCGAGTGCGACAGCTCCGCGGGCTGGTCCGCATCCATGTGCGCCGCCAACGCCGCCACGGTCGGATTCTTGTAAAGCTCGATGACCGGAACCCGGATCTGCAAGGCCTGCTCGATGCGCGTGATCACCGGCACCGCCAGCAGCGAGTGTCCGCCGATCTCGAAGAAGTTGTCGTGCACGCTCACCCGCGCGACGTGCAGTACCTCCTCCCAGATCCCCGCCAGCGTCTCCTCGACGGCCGTCCGCGGAGCCACGTACTCTTCGACGCTCGCCCCCGCCTCCGGCGCCGGCAGCGCCGCCCGGTCGATCTTGTCGTTCGGCGTGAGCGGGAAGGCCTCCAGCGCCACAAAGAACCCCGGCACCATGTGCGCCGGGAGCGATTGCTTCAGGAACTCGCGCAGCT
>JAXDJK010000171.1:0-2730 GCA_034665665.1 Acidobacteriota bacterium | reverse complement strand
GTTTGGCTGTTGGGGGTTGGCGGTTAGTTTGACGGGGCCGCCCCCCATTTAACCGCCACCCGACAACCGCCAACTGTCCATGACCCTCCTCCTCACCATCGTCCTCATCGCGTGGCTGCTCACCTTCGCCACGCTGATCCTCAACCTCCTGACCGTGCCGCGTTTGCGGGTGCGGCAGCCGCGGGGGACGCCGCTGGTCTCGGTGATCATCCCGGCGCGCGATGAGGAGCGGGCCATCGAGAGCACGGTCCGGGCGCTGCTGGCGCAGACCTACCGCGCGCTGGAAGTGATCGTGGTCAACGACCGCTCCACCGACGCCACCGGCGAGATCCTGGCGCGCATCGCGGCCGAGGACCCGCGCCTGGTGGTGCTCACGGGAGAAGAGCCCTCGCCCGGCTGGCTCGGCAAGCCTTGGGCGCTGGCGCAGGGGAGCCGGACGGCGCGCGGAAAGCTGCTGCTCTTCGTCGATGCCGACATCCTCTATCAGCCCGACGCGGTGGCGGCCGCGGTGGCGGAGATGGAGGCGCGCGGCGCGCCGATGATCACGCTCTTTCCGCGCTTCGTCATGCGCGGCTTCTGGGAACACGTGGCCATGCCGAATCTCCCGCTGTTTGGTTTCCTGTTCCTCCCGCTCTGGCTGAGCAATCGCACCACCATCACCGCCCTCGGCGCGGGCGGCGGTACCGGCAATCTCGTCCGGCGCGATGTGTACGACTCGCTCGGCGGCCACGACGCGCTCAAGGATTCGGTGGTCGACGACGTCGCGCTGGCGCGCCTGTTCCGGCGCGGCGGGCACCGGACCCTCTTCTTCCGCGCCGACGACTTCGTCTCCGTGCGCATGTATCACGGCCTCCGCGAGGTCGTGCACGGCTTCACCAAGAACCTCTTCTCCGTCTTCGGCCGCAGCTATCCGGCGGCGGCGTTCTTCTTCTTTGGCGCCATCGTCTTTCACCTGCTGCCGTACGTGCTGGCCGCGTTCGGCAACCGGCTGGCCCTGGCCATCGTCGGCGTGATCACGCTGGCGCGGCTGATCTTCTTCGCCGCCGCCGGCTACCGCATTGACAACGCCCTCTTCGGGCATCCGCCGATGATGCTGGTCTGGCAATGGATCACGCTCCGGTCCGTCTGGTACACCGGGATCCGCCGGCAGCTCCTCTGGCGGGGCCGGACGTATGATGCGAAGGCGACGCGCTTCGGTGCGGATTGACCCTTGCATCGTCACCGTGTCAGAAGGAGATGTAGATGACAGACAAGCCGTTTCTCACAGACGTCCAGGAACTGCGCCGCCGCGCGCGGCAGCACATCGAGAGCGGCGCGGTAACGGACGGCTACCGCGCGAACCGCGAGACCGTGATCAAGCTGCTCAATGAGGCGCTCGCGACCGAGCTGGTGTGCGTGCTGCGCTACAGGCGCCACTACTTCATGGCCCAGGGCATCCACGCCGACCCGATCGCGCAGGAGTTCCTCCAGCACGCCAACGAAGAGCAGGGCCACGCCGACCAGATCGCCGGACGCATCGTCCAGCTCGGCGGCGCCCCGAACTTCGACCCCGAAGGCATGCTGCTCCGCTCCCATTCCGAGTATGTCGAGGGCCAGAACCTCGTGGACATGATCAAGGAAGACCTGATCGCCGAGCGGGTGGCCATCGACTCGTACACGGAGATGATCCGTTACGTGGGCGACGACGACATCACCACCCGGCGCATGCTGGAAGGCATTCTGGCCGTCGAAGAAGAGCACGCCGACGATCTCTCCAGCTTCCTCGCCGATCTCGACAAAGACTGGAAGCAGCGCGACCGGACGGCCGGCTGACGCTCTGTGCCGGAGGAGAATCGCTCCTCCGGCGCAATCCCGGTGAGACCTGGCGGGCCCGTCCAGGCGAAGACGTGAAATATGATAGATTTCCAGCGGTTTTAGCCCGGATACCTATGTCTAAACCCGCCGAACGGCACGCTCAGATTCTCGAGCAGATCATTACCCCTTTCGATCTGAGCCACGACTTCGGTCGCAAGCGCGCCTACGAAGCTGCGATCGACTACGCGCGCAAGAACCTCCTCGAAGATCCCCTCTGTAACGAGTACCTGGCCGCCGCCGCCAAACGCCTCGACTTCGCCCCCATCACCCGCGACAACCTGGAGAGCCGGGCCCGCCTCCCCAAGGACGCGTGGCTCGACATCTGGATCTCGGACGAAGACGACGAAGTGGCACTGACGGGCACGCGCGAAGGCATCCAGTACCTCATCGAGATGCTCACGCAGCTGCGCGACTCCAGCGACCCGGAGCAGCACATCCACCTCGATCGCGGCGTGCTCCCGGTGACGGAGAACTCGGCCAACCTGGTGCTATTCAAGGAAGATGAGACCTGGTTCACGGGCGTGGGTGCCGAGGGGGCCGAAGAGTTCCCGCAGCGCGACCTCGACCCGAAGTCGATCTACGCCATCCAGTTCATCCACTACCCGCCGGACGACCTCCCCATCAGCGCGCACCGCCTCTACCGCGTGCTGAAGGTGGAGGACGACGACGGCACCTCGGCCACGGTCAAAGAGTTCGCCGAAGGGACGGAAAGCCGCTACCACCGCTTCACCTTCCTCGCCGACAACGACGAGCGCTTCACCTACACCTTCCACATCGACGACCCGGCCGTGAATTACTTCACCCACCGCGAGATCCTCTCGCTGGCCATGCGCGCCGTGTAAGGCCGGGGTTTGTCATCCCGAGCGTCGAGCGAGG
>JAXDJK010000170.1:0-3718 GCA_034665665.1 Acidobacteriota bacterium | reverse complement strand
TTCATCGTTCTGCGCTCTGCGTTCTGCGTTCAAGCCCTTGACTCTCTCCAAATCAAAAAAGGCCGCCCGTTGCCGGGCGGCCTTTCGAGAACCAGGGAGAGAAAGCTCTACAGGCAGCCGGAGGCCTTCGTCTTGCCGACGCGGGTGCTCCAGTTGAACGTGCCGTTGGTCTTGAGGTACTCGGTGGTGAAGTACATCGTGCAATCGTCGGCCGGGTCGACGCTCATCGACGCATAGTCGCCCCAGCGGTTGAGGGTGGTGGTCTGCGAGCCGCGGGTGGTCGGAGCCATCGGGGTCTCGCCGCCGAGGGTGTTGATCGGATCGGACGGGGCGCGGCTGGCGAAACGGATGTCCGGCTTGATGGCGCTGCTCGACGCGCTGTAGCCGATGATGATGTTGCCCAGCTTGTCCATCGCGCCGCTGCTCATCCAGCGGTAGGTGGTGTCGGGCTGGAAGGTGGACTGCTGGAACACGGTCGGGGTCGCACCGGCCACGCTCCGCATCTCGTACCAGCGGATGCCGCTCACGCCGCCGCTCGTCACCGAGTGGGTGATCACCAGCGCGTCGTACGCGGCGAATTGGCGATAGGCCAGGCGGTACATCAGCCGGTCGCCGAGTGAATCGAGCACCTGGGTCGTTCCGTTCTGCGGGATGCACGCGCCGCCGCCGCAGGCGCGGGTGAACGCCGTGACCGCGCGGGCCGTCGGACCGGTGAAGGTCGAGTTCGCGCTGTTCGCGAAGTCCACGTGCAGCTTCCAGAAGTTCACGACATTCGTGCCGATGTTCGCCACCCACTCATCGCGCACCGTCACCGGCAGCGCGTACCCACGATCGAGGTCGGCCGGCAGGAGGCTGGCCAGCGTCGACGTGAAGCACTGCTGCAGGCCGGCCGGATTCGTGCCGGCGCGCATCGCCGCGCCGTTCCAGGCGCAGACCCAGCCGCCCGCGAACGTGCGGCCGCGCTTGAACATGTTGTAGGTGATGTAGTAGTTGCCGTCCGAGCCGACACCCACCTTCGGATAGTCGTTGAAGTTGACGCCGTAATTGAACTCGTACAGGTTGTAGGCGCCCGTGGCGTCGTTCGTCTGCGAAACCGCCACGCACTGGCGGTAGCCGGCGTTCGTGCCCTGGCTCACGGCGAACTGGGTCAGGATCCAGCGCTGGTTGATCTTGTCCCACTGCACGATCGGATCGCCGTCGTTGTACAGGCGGCAGGGCGAGGTGGAGGGGAAGGTGGCCCACAGCTGTTTGCCGAGTGTCGGACCGGCGATCACGCTGCCCGAGGCCGTGTTGTACACCGCGTACGACTCGTTCACCCACTGCACGTACTGCGACGACTGGCCACTGACCACCGGCCCGCCGACCGCACCGTTCGTGTCAGGGGGAGCCGCATCCGGCGTGTAGCCGCCGCCCACGCCCACACCATCCCACTGCGTGGGGGTGATGGTCGATGCCGAGTTGACCGTCACCGTCTGGCGCGCCGGATCGGCAGCGCCGGGCGCCAGGCCGTCCGGCACATCGACCCGCTTCGGCTCGTTCTTCTCTTTCAACGCGCCGCCGCCCCGGTAGATCGGAAGGTCTTTGACTTTCCCAGACTTGCCTACCGTGACCGCATTCGAAACTTCCACAGGACCACTCGTCGACTGGGCCATGATTGGAAGCGCCGCGAGACACAGCGTGGCACCCAAAACGATTGCTCTTTTCATCAATTCTCCGTTCGTTAAATGACGGTTTGAGGGGGATCGGACCGACTCCCGTGAGAGCAACCGCGCTGCCACAGCCTAAGTAACTGAAAACAATAGGCAGAGTCGATTTGATCGACGGCTCATGTGGTCAAGGACTGATGATTGGACGGGTCAATCATCGATTCAATGGGTCATTATTTGGCCCCGATGGGCGCTGTTCCACGTACGCACGCGCCGAAATCGGTGCTCCGTTGCCGCTTTACAGTCCCAACGCCCGCTGCACCAGCGCCTTTTGCTGCTCCTCGTGCCGGTGGTGCGAGCCAGTCGCCGGCGCCGCCGAGATTGGCCGGCCCACGTACTGGAGCGTCTGGTTCGTGCCGAGGACCGCGGCGATGCGCTCGTTGATGAAGGGCCACGCGCCCATGTTGCGCGGCTCTTCCTGGACCCAGACGATCTCCGTCGCGTTCGGGTAGCCCTTCAGCGCGTCCGCGAGGAGCGCGTGGGGGAACGGGTAATACTGCTCGAGGCGGAGGATGGCCACGTTCGCGCTGGCGTGATCGCGGGCGGCCTTCAGGTCGTAGTAGACCTTGCCGGACGTCAGCACCACGCGCTTCACCTCGGTGCTCGTGGCCACATCGTGCAGCACCGGCTCGAAGCGGCCGTTGGTCAACTCATTGACCGTCGACGTGGCCTGCGGATGCCGCAGCAGCGACTTCGGCGTCATGATCACCAGCGGCTTGCGCGGGTTGTTCTTCATCTGGCGGCGCAGCGCATGGAAGTACTGCGCGGGCGTGGTCGGATAGATCACCTGCAGGTTGCCCTCGGCGCACAGCGTGAGGAAGCGCTCCAGGCGCGCCGACGAATGCTCCGGCCCCTGGCCTTCATAGCCGTGCGGGAGATTCATCACCAGACCGCTGTGCTGGCCCCACTTCTCCTCCGCGCTGGAGATGAACTGGTCGATCACGATCTGCGCGCCGTTCATGAAGTCGCCGAACTGCGCTTCCCAGATCACCACCGAGCCCGGATCTGCCACCGAGTAGCCGTACTCAAACCCGAGCACGCCGTACTCCGAGAGCGACGAGTCATAGACCGAGAAGTTCACCTCGGCCTCGGGATCATTCGTCTCCTGCGACAGCGCATTCTCCATCACCACCGGATCGGTCACCGGCGCCGCCGTGGCCTGCTGCGCCAGCGCGTTCAGCGGGACGTACGCCTCGCCGGTCGTGTAGTCGTGCACCATCGAATGCCGGTGCGAGAACGTGCCGCGGCCGACGTCCTGTCCGGACAGCCGCACCCGGAAGCCGTCCAGCAGCAGCGAGCCGAATGCGAGCTGTTCCGCCGTGCCCCAGTCCATCGGGTCGCGGCCTTCCGCCATCGCCTTCCGCTTGGCCATGACCGGCTTGAGCTTCGGATGCTGGGTGAAGCTTTCCGGCGTGGTGGTCACGGCCTGGCCGACGCGCGCCAGCACCTCGGGGGTGATGGACGTGTCGGGGGAGGGAACGTTCTGGTAGCCCGTTTCCTCTTCGTCCGTCCAGAGCGGATCGCGATCGGAGTGCGGCGCTTCCTGTTCCTTCGTCCGATCGAAGGCTTCCTGCAGCTTCGACTGATAGTGGTTGAGCCACTCCTCCGCTTCCTGCGGATCGAGGTCACCCTTGCGCAGCAGCTGCTCGGTGTAGATCTTCCGCACCGAGCGGTGCTCCTTGATCAGCTTGTACATCTTCGGCTGCGTGAGCGACGGCTCGTCGCCCTCGTTGTGACCGTGGCGGCGGTAGCAGACCACGTCGATGACCACATCCTTGTGGAACTGCTGGCGGAAGTCGTACGCGATCTTGGTGGCCCGGATGCACGCCTCGGGATCGTCGCCGTTCACGTGGAAGATCGGCGCCTGGACCATCTTGGCCACGTCCGTCGCATACACCGACGAGCGCGCCGATTCCGGCCCGGTGGTGAAGCCGATCTGGTTGTTGATGACGATGTGGATCGTGCCGCCGGTCTTGTAGCCCTTCAGCTGCGAAAGGTTCAGCGTCTCCGCC
>JAXDJK010000169.1:0-5569 GCA_034665665.1 Acidobacteriota bacterium | reverse complement strand
TGCGAAGGGGAAGGGGCGTTGATCGACGTGGTGAAGCCCAGCGGAGAAAAGGAGACGGGATGGCCGGCGAGCGGCGCGGCTGAAGCGCAGGAAGCGACGGCGCCGTATCAGTGCAGTCTTTGCGGAGGACCAGGCTTCTACTTCTACAGAGAAGATGACGCCGGGTTCGGCGAGTCTCTCCGGCTGGATGAGCTTCCGGCTGACGCGGAGGTCGGCGGCGTAAGCGGGACGCCGGAATGGGTCGCTCGCCACAGCGGAAAGCCTGCAAACTTCATCTGGAGGGGCCCACACACCTGATGGGCAGTCACAGGAAGCCCATGAGGCCACGCGACCGCCCCGTCGGAGCCATGTTCCCCGTCGATGGCTGTACAAAAGCGGCGGAAAGCCGCCGGCAGTCCAACCGCTTCGCGTAGACCCTCCACGACTGTTCGTCCGAAACCGCCTGTGGCGGAGCGCATAGGCGTCCGCACCTATCCGTGTACCCGGCAGACGGTCTGCGCCTAACCACAAGAGGTCTAAGAGAAGCGTCTGAAGTGCGGCGCTTTCCCGCCGCTTTCTCCTATAGCCACAGGCACTGCCCATGGCCCACGCGACCGCCCATTCGAGCCTCACATACCCCTCTGGTGTGCCACGGTGTAGTGCGCGCCTCCGGCGCGCGCTTTGTACGCCGCGCGTGGCGCATGAAAGCGCGGGCCGGAGGCCCGCACTACACCGGCATGTGCCGCGAGAGTTCAGTCACTGACCCTGAAGGGGTCACATACAGTAGCCGGGGCGTCGGCGCTTTTGCCGACCCCCGAAATCGTGCATCCCAGCCCATCACGACCCCGGCAGGGGTCGCAGACGCAATCCGCCGCTGTTGCGAGGACTCTGCGACACCCTTCCAAGGGTCGTACATCCAGGGGCACCCGGTGTCCCGGGGGTCGGCGAAAAGCGCCGACGCCCCCGGCTACTGTATGTGACCCCTTCAGGGTCTGTGCGCTCGGCATTCCCCAGAGCGAGGTTCCCAGCCCTTGCTTGTCACGATGCTTGCTAGTATAAAGCTCTTGCCGTGAACGTCACCACACCCGACTTCGAGATGCGATGGACCGGTGTCGGCAACCCTCTTCCCGTTTCTCCGTACACTTCCCCACCATGACCACGTTGATTGAGGTCGCCGGGCTTCGCAAGCTGTATCGCTCTTCCTGGGGGAAGGGGCGGATCAAGGCGCTGGATGGAATTGATTTCACGGTGCAGGCGGGGGAGCTGTTCGGGCTTCTGGGGCCGAATGGGGCGGGGAAGACGACGACCGTCAAGATCCTGCTGGGGCTGACCCATGCCACTGAGGGAACCGCGCGAGTTTGCGGGTTGCCGGTGTCGGATCCGGAGTCGCGGCGGCATGTCGGATATCTGCCGGAGGGGCACAAGATCCCGAACTACCTGACGGCGCGGCAGGCCATGTCGATCTTCGGGCGGATGTCGGGGATGGACAAAGCGGCCATCGAGCGGCGGATTCCGGAACTGCTGGACCGGGTGCGGATGAGCCAGTGGGCGGACGTCAAGATCAAGAAGTTTTCCAAAGGAATGACGCAGCGGCTGGGGCTGGCGTGTGCGCTCATCCACTCGCCCAAGCTGCTCCTGCTGGACGAGCCGACGGACGGCGTCGATCCGGTGGGGCGGCGGGAGATCCGCGATCTGCTGATCGACGAAGCGAAGACCAACGGCACGGCCGTGCTGCTGGACTCGCATCTGCTGTCGGAGATCGAGCTCACGTGCGATCGCGTGGCCATGCTGCGCAATGGCAAGGTGGCGGCGTTCGGGACCGTCGAAGAGCTGACCCGGCAGAAGGCTACCTACAAGATGGTGGCGACCGAGATGGATGACGCGCTGGTAGCCGCGTTCCGCGAGAGCGGGGCGGGGGTGGAGCGGGTCAACGGGCACCTGGTGCTCGGCGTGACCGGCCTCGAGCACCTGAACGCGCTGGTCGACAAAGTGCGGGCCCGCGGCGGGATTCTCAGTGAGCTCACGCCGGTGCGCTCGACGCTCGAAGACGTCTTCGTCGACCTGATCCGTGCCGACCAGCACGAGCACGACTCGGTCGGCGCTTCCCCGGAGGTGCTGTGATGAAAGTGCTGGTCGCCAACATCGAAGACGTGATGCGCGAAGCGGCGGCGCGCTGGACGCTGCTGGCCTACTTCTGCCTCTCGTCGCTGTTCATCATCATCTTCGCCTCCGCGGTCAATCTCGACATCGTCGACGGCGCGCTCGCCGGCGCGAAGCTGTTCGGCAAGGAAGTGCAGATGGGCGGCAACGACGCGATGTCGATCGAGAAGCTGGTTCTCGGCTTCGAGTCGGGTTTCGCGGTGTTCCTCTATTTCCTCTGTACGTTCCTGGCGATTTTCGCCACGGCGCACCTGGTGCCGCGGATGCAGGAGAAGGGCACCGTCGACCTGTATCTGTCGCGTCCCGTGGGCCGCATCCGGCTGCTGCTGTCGCGCTATGTGGCGGGGCTGATCCTGGCCGGGAGCAACCTGGCGTACCTGATTCTTTCGATGTGGCTGATCATCGGCTGGAAGACGCATGTCTTTCATCCGCGTTTCCTCCTGGGCGGGCTGATCATCTTTCTTGTGATCTCGGTACTGCTCGCGTTTGCGTTTCTCATCGGCGTGGCCACGTCGTCCACGGCGGTATCGATCATGACGACCTACGGCGTCTTCTTCTTCGGCCTGATGCTGGCGGCGCACGACAAGATCGCGGCGGCGGTATCGAAGCAGTGGCAGGCGTGGACGATCGAGTCGTTGTACTGGGTCTTCCCGAAGACGGCGGAGATGGGGCAGGCCGTCATCGCGTACGTGGGCGGCGATCAGATGCCGGATCGCCTGCTGAAAGTTCTCACTCCCGCACCATTCGTGACCACGGCCGCTTTCGGCCTTGGTTGTCTCGTCCTCGCGTCTTGGCTCTTCACCCGAAAGGAGTTCTAAATGAATTCGAAATCTATGGTCCGTTCTGTTGCCGTGGCGCTCGCGCTGGTGGTGCTGGCTGTGCCGGCATTCGCCAAGGATGGCGCTCTCTCGCTCGTGCCGGCCAATGCCGCCACCGTGGGTGTCGTGAAGCTCAGCGACATGCGCACGAGCCCTCTTTCTTCCATGCTCTTCCAGCACACCGACAAGATGAGCGCTGACGGCGAGGCGCAGAAGTTCCTCACGGACGCCGGTCTCTCGCTGTCGAAGGATGTCGACCTGCTCGTGGTCGCCACCATCCCCCGCTCGACGCTCGGATCGGAAGCGGATGTGCTCGTGGTCGTGGAAGGTCGTTTCCAGGCGGATCGCCTGACGAAGGCACTGCTCACGCGCGGCGCGGTGAGGAAGGGCGGCTATCTCCTGCTGCCGGAAGAGAAGGCCGACGGCGATCGCGGTGCGGTGGCGTTCCCGAGCGGCTCGCTGGCGATTGCCGGTACCGAGGGTGCGGTCGCGGCGGCGCTGACGGCGCGGGCGAACGGCGGGACAGGCTTCCCGGCGGCCAGCGGGATCGGCCATGAGCTGCACCGGATCGCGCCGAGTGCGACGGCCTGGGCGCTCGTGGATGTGACGCGCGCGGCACGGCTGACGCACGGCGGCACGGTCTCGACGGGCAAGGGTCCGCAGGGTGACGCTCTGGCGGCGGCGCTGAAGAGCGTGTCGACGATGGCGGTCTGGGCGACGGATACGGGCGATTCGCTGAACCTGGGCGCGTTCGGTGTGTCGACGGATCAGGAGACGCTGGGGCTGCTGGAAGATACGGTCCGCGGTGCGCTGTCGGCCATGCGCTTGGCGATCAAGGACAAGCAGCCGGAGATGGTGACGCTGCTCCGCCGCTTCGAAGTCGATAAGACGAGCGATTCGGTGACGGTGACGGGCTCGATCCCGGCCAGCACCCTCCGCGACCTGGCCAAGAAGCACGCCGCCGTCGCTACCTCGGCTAAGTAGTCAGCAGGGATACGACGGGGGCCTCCGGCGGGCGGGCGGCTGCCCGCACAGCTTTGGTTGGCCCAGCCTCAGCCAACGGTGTCGTTAGTAATGACGGTGCCTTGAGGCTGGGCCAACCCAGCTGTGCGGGCAGCCGCCCGCCCGCCGGAGGCCCCCGGTCGTATCCCTCTCGACTACCTAGACGAACCGGCGCAGGTGTTCGCGCCACCAGGGCCAGTCGTGGCCGAAGGCGCCTTGCCAGATCTCCAGGTGATTGGGGATGCCTTTGGACCAGAGCAGGTTGGAGAAATCGCGGTTCTGCTGCACCAGCGAGTCGTACTCACCCGTGGCGATGATCCAGTTCACGCGCGAGAGGCGGCCGGTGAAATCGGCGTCCATGTTCGCGATGTAGGCGGACGGCGAGTTGAAGTAGCAGTTGTCGTCCCAGTAGCCTTCCGTGAACGAGTTGATGTCGTACACGCCCGAGAACAGGATGGCCCGCGAGACCACGTCCGGATGCCGGCCGGCGAAATTCGCGGCGTGGTAGGCGCCGAAGCTCGCCCCGTAGACCCCGAGATCGCCGCGCTGGGCGCGGTTGAAGATGTAGGGCACCAGCTCGTGGCGCAGGTACGTATCGTACTGGTTGTGGCGCGCGGCGCGGACGGCCGGATGGACGCCCTTGTTGTACCAGCTCTCGTCGTTCACGGTATCGACGAGCACCAGCTGCACCTCTCCGGCCTCGACCTTGTCGGCCACCGAATCGGTCAGGTGCATGTTCTCGTTCTCGAAGTAACGGCCGGCGGACGTGGGGAAGAGGATCACCGGGCGGCCGAACTTGCCGAACCAGAGAAACTCCATTTCACGGTTGAGAGAAGGGCTCCACCACTTTACGTATTCACGGTACATGAATGTGTGCTGTCTTTATGTCGTCCGAATTCGTTTGCGAGAATTGAGCTACGACTAAATCGCAATCAATTGCATACGATCAATCGTGTTGAATTTGTACGTTAAATTGTGAATTTCTTCCATCCGCTTGTCGCGGGCGCGCCGGATTCTATACGATCCGCCCCGATTCACCGGGAGAGCTAGCGAATGCGCAAGAAGCGGATTGGACTGTTGTTCGGCATGGAAGACACCTTCCCCTGGGCCTTGATTCAGGCGATCAACGAGCGCGGCGGGGACCGCGTGGAGGCCGGGCTGGCCGAGATCTCGTACCTGAAGGACGATGGGGTCTTTCCGTACGATCTGATCCTGGACCGGATCAGTCACGAGGTACCGTTCTACCGCACGTATCTGAAGTGCGCGATGGCCTCCGGAGTCCGGGTGGTGAACAACCCGGTGTGGTGGTCGGCGGACGATAAGTTCTTCGACAACCTGGCGGCCAAGGCGGCGGGGGTGGCGGTGCCGAAGACGGTGCTGCTGCCGCACAAGCAGTTCCCGCCGAACACGGAGGCGAAGTCGTTCCGGAACATGAAGTGGGTGAACTGGGACGAGGTGTTCCAGTACCTGGGCTGGCCGATTTTCATGAAGCCGGCGTACGGCGGGGGCTGGAAGGATGTGTACAAGGTGCACGATCCGCAGGAGTTTTTCTCGGCCTACGATCAGACGCGCGACCTGACGATGATGGCGCAGGAAGCGATCGAGTTCGA
>JAXDJK010000168.1:0-3226 GCA_034665665.1 Acidobacteriota bacterium | reverse complement strand
GCCGTCGCGCTGGCGGTCGCGGTCGCGGTCGTGTCACTCGCGCATAGTTCGGATGGTGATTCAGGCACGCGAATCAGCATCGTCGTCCTAGGCGAATCGGGCCATGGGAGGCCAGCGCCCGGCGGCGGGGCTCCGAGCCCGAGTCCAGGCCGATCCTCCGCTGGAGGCGGATACGCGCCCGCCGATCGACCGACATTTCAATGCACGATCAGAGATTCGTGCGAAGCGGGAGTAGATCATGTGGTCTTCAACTCGTACATCAACGCCCCGAACTCCGGAGACGAGCGCGGATTTTTCGACGCCAAGCCGGCCACTTACCACCATGAAGGCGGGTTCGAAGATGTGCTGGACGTAGCTCCCGGCGACCGCCTGCTGGTTCGGGTGTACATCCACAACAATGCGGACTCGTTAGTGGCGAAAGGAACCGAGCTAATGATGTTCCTCCCGAGGTCGCGTAAGCAACTGCAGGTCGCTGCCGCGGAGATTGACGCCGAAAATGCATCCCCTCGGTCTGTGAGCGATGCGATTACGCTTCGCTCCGTTGATGCAATTGGCCTCGAGTTCGACACTTCCGAGCCCCCGCAGATCACCTTCCGACGCAGTCCCAACTCGGAGTTCATCACTAAAGATCTGCCAGCAAGCCGGTTCGCGTCGAGCGGTTACCTGACCGCCCACCTCGGACTCTGGGAACCGGGGTTCGAGAATGGCGCGCTAATCACCGCAATAGTGAGGGTCACGTGACGCGCACGCTCAAGTCCGCATCGTTCGGCTCATGGGCTCCAGTTCCGACGGACCGTGGAGACAACGCTGCGCCACCACGCTCTCACACGCAGGCGAGTCCAGTGTTGCTCCAGCCAAAGCGTCTGACGAGCCGCAGTCGATCGTGCCCGATGCGCGCGCCGAAGGACCGGGCATGGATACCCCGACCCAGCCAGGACTCCTCGACATCCAGGTGCACCTCGAAGACCTGGTGCTCTATCGGCATGCATCGACGGTCGAGCTGACCCGGCTTACCAGTCTCCCCCGTGCCAACCATCGACGCGCTCCTTGACTCCGCGCCGCAGCCCATAGTGGACCGCATCGTGGGCCAACGGTGGACCCGAGCACAGTTGGCGCGGGTGATCCGCGCCGTCAAGGAGGGAATGCGTGAAGCCCGCACAACGCGTGGAGCGGCGGCTCAACCGTCCGGTTCGGTTCCGGAATCCCGGCGGATCGACAACCATTCCGTTCCTTCACCTGCTGGGCCCTGCGGCACCGCGAGTCAGCCGGTCCGCGAATCCTTGACACGCCTGAGCAACTCATCGCGGCGAGCGACCAATTCCTCGTCTTGCAGTTCGCGAAGGATGTCGTCGGCTGGGATGACGATGGCCACGCCGGTGTTCTGCTTGACCTGTGCACCGCGCAGCGTCTCAAGCGTGAACGCAACATCCTGAGGTAGCTCGAAGTGACCGCACACGAGTCCGAGTAGGTGCGGGAGCTCTATGTCCTCGACGACGCCACCCTCTCCCGGGTCGCCCGCCCACCGGGGAATCCGCATCACGCCGGGTTCTCGAATCGGGCTAAGCCAGATGAACGCCGGCGATCCACTCTGACCGCCCCACGAACGGGCCTCCACCAAGAACGCGGACGTGGGGGTAAAGCTGCCGTCGGCGTTCCGCACCGCGACGGGTTCGTTTGGCAACATCGAGACGTTGCCGAACCGGACGATCGGCTCGTTGTGCTGGCTGCCGGGATGAGCCGTGAACAATCCGAGGAAAAAAACCTCGTCGCCGAGTCCAGCGCTGTGCTCCTGCAAGAACGCAGCCGTCGCGAACTGCTGGGGTGAAATGCCCACCACATCAAGCCCCGGGATAGGGGGCAGGTCCAAGACCGCGACGTCAGTGGCGCTTGAGACGTGCCACGCGTCAAAGTCGGGCAGATCGCGGATCTCGAGGTTCCCGTCGTTGTCGTTTCCACGCAAGAACAACGGATGGCCTGTCGCGCGCGCCGCCTCAATCACGTGCCGGGCCGTGACCAGATAAGGAAATCCAGATTCTTCCGTCAATGGGTGTACGACTAGGAAGGCCGTGCCCTTCGGGACCTGTTCCCCATGGTCGTTCAGCTGCGACAGGAACACGACCGTGCGAAGCAGCTGCGGCGACACCAGCATGGCCGACAGCCTTTCAGGTGTCGCCACGCAGCGCGGTCGTTCACCGGCATGCGGACCACGCGGTCGGGCACGCGCGCGACTCGATCGAATGGCGGTGCCTTGAATCGGGCGCCCACCGACTCATGCGGGGTCACCTTCACGCGCAACACCAGCCACCCTGCAGGTAGTGCGTCCGCGCTGGGAACCCATGGCCGGCTCGGATCGTGCGCGCGTAGGGCTCACCGAAACCGACCGGCAGGCACAGGCGGCCCGCGGCGAGGGGATGAGGCGCGCGGCCTCCGCCGGGCGCTCCCCGTGAACCTAACCCTTGGCGACGCGCGATGGAGGACCGACGTCGTTCAGCGCGGACTTGCGCGCGGCCAGGATCTCGGCTTCGGCGTCGACGCGGTCGCTGTCCTCGAACTCGTCGAGCACGTGTCCGTATGTGCCGAGTGTTTCCGCCGGTGAGTGGCCGAGTTGTTTGGCGACGTAGTGGATCGTCTTGCCTTCGGCCAGGAGGAGCGAGGCGAAGCTGTGGCGCAGGTCATACGGCCGGGGGATCTCATCGAGGCCGGAACGGCGGCACGCGGTCTTCCATGTCCTCGAGCGCCAGTTGTTCCAGTCCTCCTTGGTCCAGGCCGCGCCGTCTGACCGCGGGAACAGTAGGGCCGCCTCGAGTGGGCGACCAGCGGCCAGCCGCCACTCGCGCAGGTCGGCGGCGAGCGGTGAGAGCAGTCTGACGCTGCGGCTCTTGCGGCCCTTCGTGCTTTTGATCGAGCCGTCCGCGTCCGTCGAGCGTTGCACCAGGATGGTGCGCTCGCGGATGTCGCCCCAGCGCAACGCTCCGGCTTCGCTTGGTCGCAGCCCGCTGTAGGCGAGGGCTGCGACGAGCGTCGCATCGCGCAGGCGGATCGCCTCGCTGCGCTGATCCGGCATGTCATACGCGCGTCGCCGGCTACCGCTCCTGGTTCCTTCCGCGATCGGTATCGGCATCGGCGCGAATAGGGCCGAGCGGATCTCCTCGACGGTCACCGGAACGAGCGGAACCACCTCGTCGGCATGGTCGACGCGCGGCGCACGGACGAGGGTGAGCGGGTT
>JAXDJK010000167.1:0-4338 GCA_034665665.1 Acidobacteriota bacterium | reverse complement strand
GTGCGGATTGATCGCGAACAGCTCTCCCGTGAAGCCGGACGCGCGAAGGTTGTGGAGGACCTCACGTCCGAGCTGTCCCGGACGGCGGCTCGCGCCGATCACGGCGATGGAACGGGGCGCGAACACGGGCCGCATCGACGCATACGCGGCGCTCTGCGAACGCTTCGCGGCCCGTTCCGTCGCCGCGGCCGTCGCGGCAATCGGAAATTCGAGATGGACGACCCCTTCGTCGGTGCGCCGCACGATGTCGAAGCCCATGCAGAGAAACACGTCGAGCATGCGGTTGTTGTCCGAGAGCACCTCGGCCTCGAAGCGCTCGATGTCATGTTCGCGGGCCGCGACCACCAGGGTCTCCAGCAGTTTCGTCCCGGCGCCGCAACCCTGCGCCGCGTCGGAGATCGCAAACGCAACCTCGGCCGCCTCGGGATGTTTGCGAAACGCGAAGTAGTGCGCCACGCCTTCGATCTCGCCGCCGATCTCCGCGACCGCGCCGAACTCCCGGTCGTAGTCGACATTCACCGGCGAGGACGCGGCCGCGATCTCCGGACGGAGCACGGCAAAGAACCGCGCGTGCAGGCTCTCGGGCGAGAGACGCTCATAAAAGTCGATCAGCCGCTCGCGGTCTTCGGGGCGAATCGGACGGATGTGCATCGTCCGGCCGGTGCGAAGCACGACGTCGGACTCGAACTGCACGGGATACTCCAGGGTCGTCAAGGCGTGACCTCCACTCTGCGTCCGGTGAGCTCGAGCAGGAAACGCGCGAGCTCGTCGTTCGAGAAATCGTCCCAGCCGCCGCAGGCGTCGTGCTCGAGCTGCTGCACGTCGCAGGCGGTCGCCGCGCCGACGACGTCCTGGCGCGCCAGTTGCCAGCGGTCGGCGACGCCCTCGAGCTCCTCGCGCGGAGCGCCGGGGTTCTTCTTCGAGATCCACCCGTAGCGCTCCCGAAGCTGGGCGTCCGTGTAACGGCGGAAGCCCTTGCAGAAAACACCCGTTTCCGCGGCGAGCCTGCAGATGGACATCTCGCCGCGTGCGCGGCGGCTCAATTCGTCACGGAGGGCGACGATGAGAGTGGGGCGCGAGAGGGAGTCGGGCTCCGTTGCGATCGATGTCTTCTGCAGGTTTGTCATGAGGGCCTCCGCCGTCATCCACAGGATCGCTCTCTTCGTGCAGACGGACAGTGGAGGCGCGCACATGGATGTGTGACGGCTGCTACATGCGCAAGGGCGGCCGGGCCGTTCACTGATCCGGTGCTGAAACCTGTCGAGCTGGAGATCGAGCTGTTCTGCCGCGGTCTGCGCATCGGCTCCGAACCGTCCGAGGGACGGCCGATCGGACGCACCCGCGCCGGCCTCGGCTCGGGTCTGGAGCTCATTCTCACCGGCGGGCCGAAGCCGATCTGGGTGAACGTGCCGGTGGTCGAGCCGTTCGCAATGCAATCGCCGTTCGTCCTGCGGGAGACGACGCTGATCGACGAGCGCGACGGCGCGGAGTATCGCGTCGAGATCCCGCCTGAGCCGCGGTGGTACTCACGGTATACGTCTTCCGACGTGCCGATGAGCCGCGTCGGTGTGCTCCAGGGCAATTACCTCGGCATCTACATCGGGAGCCGCTGCGGATACTGGACGGCGAAGGATTCAACGGCCTGCCGCTTCTGCACCACCGGCGCGAACGTCGGCACCGCGGAGGAAGCGCGGAAGAGCGTGGAAGACGTGATCGAGGTCGCTCGCGCCGCGCGTGACGAGTCGGGCTGCCTCTTCACGCACTTCAACACCGGCTATCACTTCGAGGAGCGGAACGATCTCGAGCGAACGCACGGCCTCCGGCTGTGCGAGCCGTACGTCCGTGCGGTGCGCCGGCACGTGGGCGGATTCATCGGAGTCCAGGCGGCGCCGGTGCCGCGGAGGTCGTTCTACGAATACGACACGCTGATCGAGGCGGGAACGGATCACTTCTCCTTCTGCTACGAGTTCGAGAATGCGCAAGTCTTCGCCGAGCTCTGTCCCGGAAAGGCGCAGACCCTCGGGCAGCATGCGTTCTTCGAGGCGATGGAGTACACGGCGAAGAAGCTCGGCCGCGGGCGCGTTTCGGGCGAGATCATCGCCGGCGTCGAGCCGATCGCCGACACGATGCGCGGCATCGACCGCATCGTCGACGCGGGTGCCTTCCCGACCGTCTGCATCTTCCGTCCGACCGTCGGCAGCGCCATGGAGCACGTCCCGCCGCCCGATCCGGAGGCGATGAAGGAAGTATTCGCCCACCTTCACGAGAGCTGCCGCCGCGCCGGCCTGCCGGTCGGCATCCTGCCGATCGAGGTGTCGCTCGTCGTGCAGGCCGAGGAGACCGCGGATCTGGTGGAGCCGAATGCCGCCACGAGCTGGTACGCCTTCAGGAATCGCGCGCTTCGCTGGGCGGCTGTGCCGTACGTGGCGTGGAAGCGGCGGCCGGCGCAGGGGTGAGACGCTCCGCAAGCCACTCCCGCAATCGGCTGCCCGCGCGATACGAGTCGTACTCGCGAACCCGATCCACGTAATCTTCTGACGATGCCGGATCGAGCTCCCATCGGCCACGAGATCTCATGTGCATGCTTCGAACGTAGAAGCACGTGCGCGCCGCTGATGTGACGCGCGACACCGGCCGCCGTGTCGGCAGTCATTCGCAGGCGCACGTCTCGCGGCGACACTGATGGCGGAGGTGGGTCATGTGTCTTGGCATCCCTGGAGAAATCGTCAGCATCAGTGGCTTGACCGCGGTCATCGAATTCTGGGGCACGCGGAAGCAAGTCCATCTCGATGTCTTTGCCGGCACGCTCCTTCCGGGCGACTTCGTGATCGAGCACGACGGCACGATTGTCCGGCGTGTCGCGCCCGATGACGTGAATGACACGCTGGCCCTTTACGAAACGGTCATGGGCGAGGCCTGACCATGCTCACCGCCGATTCCCATCCGACCGTTCTGTGGGAGCTGACGCGTCTCTGCGACCTGCACTACCTCGGCTGTCCTTCCGGAGCAAACGAGCAACGCGATCCGAACGAGCTCTCGACATACGAGGCCTACAAGACGATCGACCAGATCGCGGCACTCCGGCCGCGGGAGCTGATCATCAGCGGAGGCGATCCGCTGGAGCGCGACGACGTCGATCAGATCATCGACTATGCGCGCCGGCGCGGACTGGATCCTTCGCTCGTGCTCACGCCGTCCCCCGACCTCACCTTCGATGCGATCGCGAAACTGCAGAACAACGGCCTCACCTCCGCCGTCTTCAGCATCGACGGCTCGACCGCCGCGACTCACGAGAGCATGCACGGCGTCCGCGGTACATTCGCGAGGACGTTGCGCGCCATGCGCTGGGCGGGACGGGTCGGGCTTCGGGTGGAGGTGAACACGCTGGTGACGCGCCACAATGCAAACGACCTCGAAGCGATCGTGGAGCTCATTCGGCCGTTCTCGATCACGCGATGGAACGTGCACTTCATCGTCCCCGTCGGAGCCTCACGCGACCTGGCGATGATCACCGCCTCCGAGGTGGAGCAGGTGTTCGCGACGCTCGACCGGATTCGCGCGCGAGAGACCTTCGCGGTGCGGGCGGTCGAGGCGCCACACTATCGGCGTTTCCGGGTGCAGCAGATTCTCCTGTCACGCCTTGCCGCAGACGGCGTCGAATGGGGTGACTTCACCGGCTACGCCGATGAGGACGTCTCCAGCCGCGAGATCCTCGATGCGGCGCTCGACGGCGCGCGCAGCTTTGTCTATATCTCGCACTCGGGCGAGGTGCGGCCCAGCGAGCTGGCGCCGCACAGCGCCGGGAACCTTCGTTACCGCCCCCTCGGCGACATCTACCGTGGCAGCGATCTCTTCGTCGCGTTGCGCGATCCCGAGAACCTTCATGGCAGGTGCTGGCAGTGTGATTACCGCATGTTGTGCGGGGGCTCACGCGCCCGGGCCTACGCCATGACGGGCGACCTGTTCGGAGCCGATCCGCTCTGCGCCTACGAGCCGAACCGCGACGCCGCCATGCCACTCGTGAGTCACGGCAGAGAAGTCTCGACATGAGCAATCCGTAGATCATCGGACGAAGCCGATTTTGACGCGCTCGAGACGCATCAGGAGCAGATGGCGTTTCTTCTCCGCTACGCCATCCTCGCCCCCTCGGGACACGACACGCAGCCCTGGTCGTTTCGCATCACCGCGCACGGCGTCGAGGTCATGGCCGACTACTCGCGGCGGCTGCCGGTCGTCGACAAAGACGACCGGGAACTGCTGATGAGCGTCGGAGCCGCGATCGCAAACTTCGGCCTGGCGGCGGCGCACTTCGGCTTCGACACCACGCTGACGTATGAG
>JAXDJK010000166.1:0-6589 GCA_034665665.1 Acidobacteriota bacterium | reverse complement strand
CGCAGGGGAAATAGTCAATGGCAATCTGGGCTGACAAGAACACACGCGTCATCGTTCAGGGCATCACCGGCCGCGAGGGCACCTTCCACGCCATCAACTGCCGCGATTACGGCACCAAGGTCGTCGGCGGTGTGACTCCCGGCAAGGGCGGCACGACCCACGAGGGCTTCCCGGTCTTCAACAGCGTCTCCGAAGCGCGCGAGAAGGAAGGGGCCACCTGCTCGCTCATCTTCGTGCCGCCGCCGTTCGCGGCCGACGCGATCATGGAGTCGGCCGATGCCGGGATCGAGTTGATCATCTGCATCACCGAAGGCATCCCCGTGCAGGACATGACGGTGGCCCACGACTTTCTCCGCAAGAGCAACGCGCGCCGGGTGCTCCTCGGCGAGATGCCGTCGCGGCTGATCGGTCCGAACTGCCCGGGCATCATCACGCCGGGACAGGCCAAGATCGGCATCATGCCCGGCCACATTCACCGCGAGGGGCCGATCGGGATCGTCTCGCGCTCCGGCACGCTGACGTACGAAGCGGTCGGCCAGCTCTCCGGCCGCGGCATCGGTCAGTCCACGGCGGTCGGCATCGGCGGCGATCCGCTGCCGGGCACGAACTTCATCGACTGCCTGGCCGCCTTCCAGGCTGACGCGGCCACCGAGGCCATCATCATGATCGGCGAGATCGGAGGCAGCGCCGAAGAAGACGCCGCCGCCTTCGTGAAAGCGAACGTCACCAAGCCGGTGGTAGCCTTCATCGCCGGCCAGACCGCACCTCCGGGCCGCCGCATGGGCCACGCCGGCGCGATCATCAGCGGCGGCAAAGGCACGGCTGCCGAGAAGATGGCCGCACTGACGGCCGCGGGCATTCACGTGGTGAAAGCCCCGTCGGACATGGGCTCGAAGCTCGAAGAAGTCTGGCGCGGCCGCGCGTAGTCGCCGTAACCAGGTCACTAGCCCGGTAAACCAGGCCGCAAGCCTGGTAAACCAGGCCGCGAGCCTGATAAACCGGGCCGCGAGCCTGATCAACCAGGCCGCAAGCCTGATAAACCGGGCCGCGAGCCTGATAAACCAGGCCACGAGCCTGGAAAACCAGGCCGCGAGCCTGATAAACCAGGCCGCCAGCCTGGTAAACCAGGCCGCGAGCCTGAAAAACCAGCTCTATCGGACCTGAAAACCGGGCGTCGCGTGCCCTACATCGCAGGACAGGTGACCGCGGGTTGCGGGTCGAGTGGGGTAACGACACCGGTGGCCAGGTCGTACACCGCGGTGGCGAGCTTCACCGTGCAGCCGAGGACCGCGGCGCGGATGACGGGGCTGGCGGCGAGGAGCTGGGCGGCCGAGGCGCGGGTGTTGGCGACGATGGCGCGCTGGACGTTCCCGGCAGTGGCCGCGTCGTAAGGGATACCGGTGAACGAGCCGCGGATGCGCTCCTTCAGGGCGTCGAGCGCGGGGGTGGTGGGGCCGCACTTCACGGTGCCGCAGTTGATCTCCGGCGCGAGGGAGGCTTCGACCGCGCCGCAACTCGTGTGTCCGAGGACCAGGATCACCTTCGTGTAGCCCTGGGCGATCGCATATTCGATCGATGCGATTCCGAGCTCGTCCGCCACGTTGCCGGCCACTCGGATGACGAAGAGGCTGCCCAGCGACTGGTTGAAGATCAGTTCCGGCGGCACGCGGCTGTCGGAACAGGAGAGCACCGTTACGGGGGGGTACTGTTTGGTCGCGAGCGCCGCGCGCTCTTTGATCAGGTTGTCGTAGGTGACCTTGCCGTCCACGAAGACCTGGTTGCCCTTCAGGAGCGCGTTCAGGTAGGTGTCGGGGGTGAGCGGCTTGGTCTGTGCCGCGAGGGGTAGCGCGAAAACGAGGACGATCAGCAGACGGGAGAATCGAAGCATGGACGTCACCTCTTTCGTCGACAGTGTACGATTCCACACATGACTTCGCTGCAGATTCCCCTGGCCGTACCGGTCCGGACGCTCGTGCTGATCGGCGGCGGCGAGTTTTCGTTCGGCGAGACCCGCGAGATCGACCAGTTCCTTCTCACCCGCATGCCGCCCGACCGCCGAACCGTGGCCTTCCTCCCGACCGCTTCCGGCTCGGCGGAGTACGCGGGCCATTTCGGCAAGTACCTGCGGGAGCTGGAAGTGGCGCCGACCATCGAGGTGGTGAACGTGCCGGTCTACCGCGGCCGTGACAGCCGCCGGCCGAAGAACCTGAGCGCGATCACCTCGGCGGGACTGGTGTACCTCGGCGGCGGGGTGACGAACAACTTCCTCTCCACGATCTACGAGTCGGCCACCGACCTGGCCCTGCGCGAAGCGGCTGCCAACGGAACCGTCATCGCGGCCATCGGCGCGGCCGCGTCGTGCTTCGGTGTCTTCGCGCGGGACATGCGCGGCGGCACCGGCGCGCTGTCGGGTCTCGGCTGGCTGGCGAATACCGTAGTGGATACCGGCTTCGAGGCGGGCAATGACGTCACCTTGCGCCGGCTGATGTCCGCGCCGGGCGTGGAGCTCGGGATCGGCCTGCCGGCGCAGACGGCCATCGTGATCGGGGCCGATGGCAGCACGGAGATCATCGGGAACGGGCAGATCGCGGCATTCCGGAAACCGACGGTAGGTTGATCGAGGCTGTCTCTGCAAGCGGCCCCATGGCTCGCACGTTGCAGCTTCGCCGGTTTTTTCTCGGAGGTGCACCATCGAGGCCCTGGAAGAGTCACCCGCGGCAGAAAAGCCGGTCACGCAGACGGAACTGATCCGCTTTTTCAGCGTCCTGTCGCACGACCTCAAGTCGCCGATCTTTGCCGTGGACGGTTTCAGCGAGCTGCTGCTCAGCGACTACCTCGACAAGCTCGACGAAGAGGGGCAGGACTTCCTCCGCCGCATCCGCTCCAGCGCGAATTACATGAAGAAGGTGCTGGACGAGATGTCGCACATGGTCAAGCTCCTGGCCCGTCCGAATGCGAAGAAGCCGACCCCTCTGCGCGAGATCGTCGAAGAGGTCATCCTCAAGCACAACTACGCCATCGAAGAAGGGGGCGTGCAGGTTGCGCTGCCCACCGATCTGCCTGTGGTGAACGTCGATGCGGAGAAGCTCCGCGAGGCCATCTCCGCGCTGCTGACCAATGCCCTGTTTTTCACCGATCGCCCGGTAGGCGAGCGGCAGGTGGCCATCGACTGCACGAACGACGGCAACGGCGTCCGCTTCTGCATCCGCGACAACGGCACCGGCATCGACCCGCGTTACGCGCCGCAGGTCTTCGAGCTGGGCGGTATGAGCAAGCTGGACAAAGCGCGCGGCGGCGGCCCCGGCTACGGCCTCTACATGGCCAAACGGATCGTGGAGAGCCACGGCGGCGAGCTGAGCGTGGACTCGGTGATGAGCGAAGGGACGACCTTCTGCTTCACGATTCCGGGCTGAGTCTCAGCGGCTGCCGGCCGTCACCACAGGCGAGTCCGCGATGACGGACCAATCGACATCCTCGGGCAGCGGGTCTTCGCCCGGCAGGGCGATGATGCGAATGTCGACGTAGCGGTCGCGAGCGGTGTCGACGCCGAGGTACTGAGCGGCGGCCTGGGAGAGATCGAGGCAGAACTTCCGGGCGTACGGGCCGCGGTCGTTGACCCTGAGGCGCAGCTTGCGTCCGGTGGCGCGCGCCGTTACCTCCACCCAGCAGCCGAGCGGGAGCGTGAGGTGCGCGGCCGAGTAGCGCTTGTTCCGGTAGATCTCGCCATTGGCGGTCTGGCGGCCGTCGAAGAACGACGAGTAGTAGCTGGCCAGGCCGGAGATGCGGTGCCGGACGGAGACCTGTGTGTACTTCAGCAATCTTTGCAGGAGCGACGGGTCGGTAAAGCTGGTCGGCAACGGCGCGGCGCCCGGATCCACCGCCGGGCACGTCACGGCCGGGTTCGTATCGAGCGGCGGGGTCTCTTCAGGGGCAGCACTTCGTGCGGTCGCCGTGGGCGCCGCCAGAAGCAGTCCGAGAAGAAGAAGCATTGCCGTTCGCATGGCTCACGCATTCTAGGCGCAGCGCAATAAACAGGCCAAGCTCGAAATGAATCTTCGTCATTAAATTCCCGTGGCTCATCTATTTAGCATGGCCTCTGCCTTGCAAATAACTAGATTGACACAAAAGAGAGGGGTGAACGATGAGCGAGCTGAAAACGCAACGACCCTATCAGGAGCGTTTCCTCGACAACTTCGACCGGGCGCAGTTGCGCCGCGAAGTTGAAGCCGTAAAGCCGCGTCAACGTTTCTCCGGCTTGAAGAAAAAGTACGCAACGTGGGCGCTCGGCGCATCGCTCGCCCTCGGCGGGATCGGTGCACCGCTCAAGATGATGCAGTCCGATGCGACCGGTTCAGCAGCCAGCAGTGAGCAGAGTGCCGCGCAGGCGCTCGATCCAACGCTGGCCAAGGACATCGACGCGGCGAAGTCGATCGCTTCGCAGGTGGCCGGTGGTGTCGCTGCCGTCGCCCAGGGCGTCGAAGCCGTGACCGGCTCGCCGCTGAAGAAGGTGGCGGAGGCGCCGGTGAAGGTCGCCGAAGCGGTCACGAACGAGGACGCCCGTGAGGAGTTCTTCAAGAAGGAAGTGCCGTTCGGTCAGATCATTTATGACCAGGCCAAAAAGCACAACATCCGGCCGGAGCTGGTTGCGGCCGTGGTGCAGGCGGAGTCGAAGTTCAAGCCGACGGCCCGTTCGGGCGCCGGCGCGGTCGGTCTCATGCAGCTGGTGCCGAAGACGGGCCGCTGGATGGGAGCGCGCGATCTGACCAACCCGGTGCAGAACATCAGCGCCGGCACAAAGTACCTGAGCTACCTGCACGGACGGTTCAACGGCAACGAGACCCAGGTCATCGCCGCGTATAACGCCGGCGAGGGGAACGTGAAGCGTTTCGGCGGTGTGCCGCCATTCCAGGAGACGCGGAACTACGTCAGCAGGGTCCGGAACTTCGAGCAGGACTTCAAGAACCGGGTCGACAACCACGCCTCGGCGAATGACGCGCTGGAGACGTTGAACGTGGTAGCCCGCTAAACCTGTGATTCAATAACGATCCGTGTCGGGCGTCAGACTGGTCGTCGGGGTGATCGTGATGGGAGTTGCCGTCCCGATCACCCTTTTCCTGCTTCTGGGCCTGCACTCCATCTCCAACCTGCTCACCATCGCCACGACCACCCTGCTCACCTGGGGCGCGGCCGACTTCCTCGCCACCATTCTCGAGCACCCGCGGTTGAAAGACCGCTCGCCCGGAAAAGCGCTGCGCGAGGATTGGGAGCGACGGTCGAAGGAGTAGTTCCTCGGAGTTCCTCGGGTTCCTCGGAGTTCCTCGGGTTCCTCGGAGTTCCTCGGGTAACGTGATTCTGCCGAGGAACTCCGAGGAACTAAGAACTCCGAGGAACTGCCTTACACCCAGTCGCTCATCTTCTTCAGCAACTGATCGATGGTCAGGAGCTTCTCGGCGCCGTCGGAATCGCGGCGGAAGATGGCGTGGTACCAGCCCTTCATGCCGACGGGGGTGTAGTAGTCGGTGCCCATGCGCAGACGGCCGCCGGAGACGAGCTTGAGGAAGACCTGCTCGTAGGCGGAGCGGGTCAGCCGGCGATCGGGGAAGGGGATGGTGTACTGGCGCCGGCGGCGGTCGGAACGCTTGCGGCGCTCGGAGACCGGACGGCGGATCTTCTCCAGGAGTGAGATGCCGCGGCGGTCGACGTAGGGTGCCGTGCGCGGCGGGATCAGTTTGCCGGGACGATCGCCACGGCGGCGCGAGAGCAGCGCTTTCGGCCGAACGGCTCGCCGGGACGGGATGGCGCCGTTCGCGACGATGGCGCGCGGGACGAGGTCGTCCAACACCTCCTCCGCCTCACTCTTCGCGCCGGCGGCGGTTACCTGGACCTGCCGTGCGAGAGGCTCGGAACTGCTGCCGTGGGACATCTCGGACTGGTGGATCTGGCGGGCCTGCTGCCGTTCGACGACAAATTCGTCGATCGACGTCGGCAGCCACGCCTCGCGGGCCGGCTCGAGCAGACGCATCTCGGATTCGTACGCCTTCAGCTCGTGGATGACCATGCCCCAGCGGCAGAGCCGGCCGACGTCTTCGTAGGCGGCGGGGCGGTCGACCAGATCGAGCATCGAGGGTGCGCGCCCCGTCAGGATGGCGAAGAGCAGCCGGAAGCTGAACGGGTCGGAGAACTTGCGGATGGCGTGACGGAAGAACCAGGCCGTTTCGCGGCCGATCGCGCGGAGCGACTTCTTCTCGCCGAACTGCGTTTCCCAGATCGGCGCGTCGATGTCTGCCGTGTACGGGCTCTTCTCGTAATGGAAGTCCTTGGTCAGCCAGCCCTTGCGGGTGGTGTGCTTGCCCGGGATGACGCCCTTGATGACCGGGATGGGCAGCTTCTCCAGCATCGAGAGGTCGTACGAGGGCCACCACATCACCTCGCGGACGATGCCGACGATCAGCGTGGCCGCGGCGATCATCAGCCCCGGATCGGGTGTGAAGTCCGCGGTGATCTCGATGCGGTTGCCGCGTGGCCGGACGCCGACGCCGGTGGAGCGGCGGTTCGCCGCCACAAGCATGGCCGGGACCGGCAGGATGTA
>JAXDJK010000165.1:0-5520 GCA_034665665.1 Acidobacteriota bacterium | reverse complement strand
CTTTTGTACAGCCATGAGCAGCGCACGTGGCACCACGCAGCAGTCAGTCCGATGCCACCGGCAGCGCCTGTGGCTTTACAAGAGCGGCAGAAAGCTGCCGGCAGTCCAAACGCTTCGCGTGGACCTTTGACGCTTTGGGTCGAAACGCCTGCCTTTACCCCGCCAGCTCCTGCGCGTCCATGACCGCGATGGCGGTCATGTTGACGATGTCGTTCACGTCGACTCCGCGCTGCAGGACGTGCACCGGCTTGGCGAGCCCTTGCAGGATGGGGCCGATGACTTCGGCGCCGCCGAGGCGCCAGAGGAGCTTGTAGGCGGCGTTGGCGGCGTCGAGGTTGGCGAAGACGAGCACGTTCGCGTCGCCCTGGATCGTGCTCCAGGGGTAGTCGGCTTGAGCGATCGCCGGCACGAGCGCGGTATCGGCCTGCATCTCACCCTCGATGACCAGGTCGGGACGGCGCTTCTTCAGGATCTCCGCGGCGTTGCGGACTTTTTCCGCCTCCGGATCGCGCGTGGAGCCGAAGTTCGAGAACGACACGAAGGCGATGCGAGGCTCGAGGTTGAAGCGCTTGGCCGTAGCGGCGGTCTGCTCGGCGATCTCCGCCAGCGTCTCGCTGTCCGGGTTGATGTTGACCGTCGTGTCGGCCAGCACGAGCAGCCGGTCCTTGAACATCAACAGATAGGCACCGGAGACGTGCTTCACGCCTGGCCGCGTCTTCAGGATCTGCAGCGCCGGCTTGAGCGTGGCCGGGTAGTACGCGTGCAAACCGGAGATGACGCCGTCCGCGTCGCCGGCGTCCACCATCATCATCGCGAAGTAGTTGCGGCTGTTCAGAATTCGCCGGGCATCCGCCAAGGTGATCCCGCGGCGATTGCGCAGCTCGTGGAAGCGGTTGATGTAGCCCTCGAGCTTGTCCGAGGCGTTGATGTCGATGATGGTGATCTTCGACTCGTTGATGTGGTACTTGCGCAGCAGCGGCGCGATCTCCTCGCGGCGGACCAGCAGGATCGGATGCGCCACCTGCTCGTCGATGAGGATCTTGGCGGCGCGGATGATCTTCTCCTGGTCGCCCTCGGGGAACACGATGCGCTTGGGGCTGCGCCGCGCCCGGCCGTAGATGTCGTGCATCATCCCGCGCGAGCGGCCCAGCATGTTCTCCAGCCGCCGCTGGTAGGCGTCGTAATCCTCGATCGGCTCCCGGGCCACGCCGCTCTCCGCCGCCGCGCGCGCCACCGCCACCGGGACGTTCAGCAGCACCCGGTAGTCGAACGGTTTCGGGATCAGGTACTCGCGCCCGAACGAGATGCGGTCCTGGTCATACGCGCGGAGCACGGAGTCCGGCACGTCCTCTTTCGCCAGTTGCGCCAGCGCTTGCGACGCGGCCAGCTTCATCTCGTCGTTGATGGTCGTGGCACGGCAATCGAGCGCGCCGCGGAAGATGAACGGGAAGCCGAGCACGTTGTTGACCTGGTTCGGGAAGTCGGACCGTCCCGTGGCCATGATCACGTCCGGCCGCGCCGCCACCGCTTCGTCGTAGCCGATCTCCGGGTTCGGATTCGCCATCGCGAAGACGATCGGATCGGGGGCCATGGAGCGCACCATGTCCTGGTTGACGATGCCGCCCGCGGAGAGGCCGATGAAGACGTCGGCGTCGCGGAACGCGTCCATCATGGTGCGGCGATCCGTGTCCGCCGCGAACTCTTCCTTGTACGACGTCATGTCGTCCTTGCGGCCCTTGTAGATCACGCCGTGACGATCGACCAGGAGGACGTTTTCCTTCCGCAGACCGAGCTTGATGTAGAGCCGCAGGCAGGCCATGGCCGCGGCACCGGCGCCGGAGATCACCACCTTCACGTCCTCGATCTTCTTGCCCGCCACTTCCAGTGCATTCACCAGCGCGGCGGCGGAGATGATGGCCGTCCCATGCTGGTCGTCATGGAAGACCGGGATGTTCATCTCCTTCTTCAGCCGCTCTTCGATCTCGAAGCACTCCGGCGCGGCGATGTCTTCGAGGTTGATCCCGCCGAAGGTCGGCTCGAGGAGCTTGACGCAACGGATGAACTCCTCGGTATCCCGCGTGTCCAGCTCGAGATCGAACACGTCGATGTCCGCGAAACGCTTGAAGAGGACGCCCTTCCCTTCCATGACCGGCTTGCCGGCTGCTGGTCCGATGTTGCCGAGGCCGAGGACCGCCGTGCCATTGGTGATGACAGCCACGAGATTGCCTTTGCTCGTGTACTTGTACACAGCGGACGGGTCGGCCGCGATCTCGAGGCAAGGGATGGCCACACCGGGCGTGTAGGCGAGGGAGAGATCGCGCTGCGTAGCCGTCGGCTTCGTCGGAACGACCTCAATCTTTCCCGGGCGTCCGCCGGAGTGGTACTCGAGGGCGTCGTCGCGGTTGTCGGGCATGGTGGCGTGTCTCCTGGCGGCGAGCATATCAAACGACGAGGCATGGAAATGTTGAATGTTGAATGTTAAATGTTGAGTGTTAAATGAAAGTCAAACGCGTCTGCTTTTCATTCAACATTTAGCATTCAACATTCACCATTCAACATTTGCTTCTAGTAAAGCAAAAGCGCCACCTCTTTCGAGGTGGCGCCAGACACTACAGCCATGTGATGGGCGCCCTAGACCGCGCGGCGCTTGCGCACCGGAACTTCATTGCGAACCGGCACTTCCTCGCGGGTGGCGCGGACCGGCTTGCCCTTGTTCATCCACTTGTCGAACCCGACCGCAACGGCCGGGACGATCAGCAGCGTCGAGTACGTACCCGAGATCACGCCCATCATCAGGATCCAGGCGAAGCCGCGGATGACGTCGCCACCGAAGGCGATCAGCGCCACCAGCACCAGGAACACCGAGCCGCTGGTGAGGATGGTCCGCGACAGCGTCTGGTTGATCGAGAGGTCGAGGTGCTCGCCGAGCGACATCGGCTTCTTGATCTTCCGCTTGTTCTCGCGGATACGGTCGTACATGACCACCGTATCGTTGATGGAGTAACCGACGATCGTGAGCAGTGCCGCCACGATATTCAGCGAGAACTCCAGCTTCATGATCAGCAGGAAAGCCAGAGCGATGGCAACGTCGTGGATGATGCAGACCACCGCGCCGAGACCGAAGGTCAGGTCGCGGAAGCGCAGCCAGATGTAGATACCCATCGCCAGCGACGAGAGCACGATCGCCCAGATGGCCTTGGTCTGGAGCTCCTCGCCGACGCGCGGGCCGACCGTCTCCTGGTTGAGCACGTTGAAGTCGCCGAGGAACACCTTCTCGTTGACCAGCGTGGCCACGGCCGGCGAAACGCCTTCCGTCGACGTCACCTGCTGCATGCTGGTGAACATCCCCAGCTCCGAGCGGTGCTGGATGACCTTCTTCGCGAGCTGCTCGTAGTAGAGCACCGCCGACGGCTGCGTCCCCTTGCGGTCGGGATCGGCCTGCTGGAGCAGGCTCGCCAGGCGGTCCGCTCCGTAGTAGTTGACGTCCAGCTTCCCGGCCGCCGACTCCGGATTCAGCTTCACGCGGAGCCGCTCGACGGTCTGTCCCGCGTAGTCCGTTTCCTGGCCGATCTTCGGCAGACGGATCAGCAGGGCGCGGTCCTGCGGCTTGCCGTACTGCTGGATGGTTGCATCCGGCAGGTCGTTGCGCAGCTCGGCCAGCGGCGGGGTGTCCTTGAACTTCAGCGTGATGCTCGCACCGCCGGCGAAGTCGATGCCCCAGTTCACACCGTTCACAAAGTAAGCGGCGAGGCCCGCCAGGACGAACACCACCGAAACGGCGACGCCCTTCCAGCGGTGTTTGACGAATTGATAGTTCGGATTGACGAAAATCTGCATGGTGATCTCCTAGCCGGAAGGACTAGATGCTGATCTCCTTCGGACGATCGGCAGGCTTGTAGACGATGTCGAAGATCATTCGTGAGACGAAGAAAGCGGTGAACACCGACGCGCCAAGACCGATCAGCAGCGTCACGGCGAAGCCCTTGATCGGGCCGGTGCCGAACTGGAAGAGGAACAGCGCGGAGATGATCGTCGTCAAATGCGTGTCGATGATCGTCCCGAAGGCGCGGGTGAAGCCCTGGTCGATAGCCGCGCGCGCCGTCTTGCCCTCGCGCAGCTCCTCGCGGATGCGCTCGAACACCAGCACGTTCGTATCGACGGCCATGCCCAGCGTCAGGATGATGCCGGCCAGACCGGGCAGCGTCAGCGCCGCCTTGAAGTAGGCCATCAGGCCCAGCAGGATGACCAGGTTCAGGAGCAGCGCGACGACCGCGTTGACGCCCGCGCCCTTGTAGTAGATGAGGATTGCCGCGACGAGCAGGACGAACCCGATCACGGAGGCCAGCACGCCCTGGCGGATCGAGTCACGGCCCAGCGACGGACCGATCGTGCGCTCCTCGAGCGTCGTCAGCGAAGCCGGCAGCGAGCCGCTGCGCAGGATCAGCGCGAGATCGCTGGCCTGCTGCTGCGTGAAGCTGCCCTCGATGACGCCTTCATTCGTGATCTGGCTGTTGATCCGCGGCGCCGACACGACCTTGTTGTCGAGCACGATCGCCAGCGGACGGCCGATGTTCCCCGCCGTCAGATTGCCGAACTTCGGCGCGCCGTCCGGCGTCAGCGTGAAGCCGATCACCGGCTCGCCGACGCGGCCCTTCTGCACGCGCGAAGTCTTCAGGTCGCGGCCGCTGACCGGGACCGCCTTGCGCACCGCGTAGAACTGCGTGCCCACCGCACGGCCAAGCTCGTCCTCGCGGGTGCCCGGCAGGATGTCCACTTCGCTGCGCAGGTTCGCCGCCGTAGCGTCGAACACTTCCTGCGCCGAATTGCCCGGCGCGCCTTCCACGATGCGGAACTGCAGCTGCGCCGTCGTCTTGATGATGTCTTTGATGCGGGCCGGGTCATCGACGCCCGGGAGCTCGACGACGATGTTGTCCTCGCCCTGCGGGGCGATGATCGGCTCCGCGACGCCGAGGGCGTTGACGCGATTATCGATCGTCTCCACCGCCTGCGCCACCGTGTCGTGACGGAGCTGCGTGAACGCCGTCGACTTCATCGTGTAGCGGAGACCGGCGGCCTCCGGGACGATATCGAAGGTAGGGAGGAAATCCCGCCCGATGCGCTCGTACTCGGCCGTCGAGACACCCGCCGGGGGCGTCGCCAGGAACGCGCGGTCGTCGAGACGCCGGGTGGCCGGCATCGGCAGATTCAGCTTCTTGGCCTGCGCCTTCACCGTCTCCTGTGCCTGATCGACTTCCAGGCGCGCCGCCTCGTTCACGTTCACACGCATCACGAGGTGAATGCCGCCCTTCAGATCCAGCCCGCGGCGGATCGGCTCGGGATTGTTCTTCGTGGGGATGATCGCGGCGGTGAAGATCACCAGCACGCCGAGAATCACGGCCACTTTCCACAGCACGTTTCTGTTCAAGATTTCCTCCGGACCTGATGCCGCCCTGACTCTAGGTTTCGTCGGTGACGATGGCCGAGACGGCAGAGCGTGCTACCTTCACTTTCACGTTTTCG
>JAXDJK010000164.1:0-3272 GCA_034665665.1 Acidobacteriota bacterium | reverse complement strand
TCCCTGCTGGTCGGCGGCGGCGCGGCGGACGAGCTCTTCGACCGACGCGGCGGGATCGTTGTGCAATGCGGAGACACGCATATCAGGCACGCATGGCTGGTGGTAGTGAGTAGTGCGCAAAACGCCGAAAACGTTTCACGTCGCGCCGGCGGTGGGGGCCACCGCCGGCGTGACGGAGCGTCAGCTCACGCGGACTGCTCCGATACGGCCCGCGGTTCCCAGGAGAGAATGCGCGCGCTGCTGCGCGGCGACGACACGCCGATCGACTCGGCGCTGGTGAGCCACTCTTCCGCGTACTCGGCCACCGAAACGAGCTGCGATTCGAACTGCGTGCGGCCGGTCTTGAGGATGTGCGGCTGGCCGAGCCACTTGAGCAGCTCGCGGCCGGCCACGGCCATCCGCTGCCGCGGCGAGGTGCTGATCGATTCGTTGAAGTAGCGGGTCAGTATTTCCTCGACCACGTCCCAGGCCGTGTCGGCGCCGAAGAGTTTGCGGACGTCCTCCGCGCCGAGGATGCGGAAGGCTTCGTCCAGGAGCTGCAGCACTTCCACGCGGAGGACGTTGAGGTGACCGTAGGAGCTGAACTTCAGGTTGTTGCGCAGGTCGAGGCCGGCGCGGCGCACGGTGGCGATGGAGCCGAAGGTGGGGTCGTTGGCGCGTTCGCGCATGACCTCGGCGATCCGTTTGTCGCGCCAGAACAGCGCCACCTCGCGAATGAAATGGGTGTAGAGCGGGTGGAACTGCGCGTTGGGCTTCGAGCCCGCCGGCGGCGCGGCGGCGCAATAGCCGAAGGCGCGGCAATAGGCACCGAGGCGCTCGTTCTGCGTGAAGCGGAGCACACGCCGGCGTGCGAAGCGATACAGCCGGCTCGCCCCTTCCCCGGTGGCCAGGCGCACGGCGCCGGCCGCCCAGAGCTGCTCGAGCTTCTGCAGCACGCGGAACACGCCGATCTTCTCGTGCTGATAGACGTAGTAGAGATCGGCCATGGCCACGATGCGCTCGGAGGCGATGGTCTCGTCGTAGCGTTGCACCTCCGGCACGATGTACGCGCCGCTCAGATCCGCCGGCGCGGCGGCGCCGAGGCCGATCAGATCGGAGAGGCCGTTGTCGGTGGGGCCGGGCTTCAGCGCCTCGGCCTCCAGGTACGACCGCTCCAGCTCATCGATCTTTTCCGAGACCGCCTCGGCCAGGCGCGGGTCGGTGGCGAACTTTGTGCCCATGTCGCGGGCCACGGTGTCGCGAAAGGCCGCGAGCTGATCCAACAGTTCCTGATAATCCTTCTGGGTTGCCATGTCGGCCTCCTTACCGGCTCCGGTCCGGGTCGTCGAAATTGATCACAGCGGGGTGACGGGTCTCGCCGCCGGTACGGACGTTCTCGATGTACAGATCGATGGGACCGGGCTGCAGGTCGGTCCATGTCGGCACGTCGACCGTCCCGCTCAAGCCGCACGGGATGCGCGTCAGGTTGGAGACGCCTCCGAGCTCGTACTTGCCGCGGCGGAAGGTCACGCGCACCTGGTCGTCGAAGCCGCGGCCGTGGATCTGGACGTTGGCGCGCGTCGACGGCATGAGCGCGTACAGCCGGTCGTCGGGCGTCGTGGCGGTCGCGGTGTAGAAGAGCGCTTTCTCGATGACCGGTCCGCCGTTCGATGCGGCGCGGCGGGCCAGCTGGTAGAGCGACGCGATCTCGCTGCCGACGCGCTCCGCGGCCACGCGCGTCCGCAAGGTGCGGATGCGGAACGGGACGGGGTCACAGGGCGGCGGCGCCGGCGCCGGATCCTCACAGAAAGCAGGTACCGGACCGGGCGCGGCAAGCCGTTCCTCGTCGTCGGCCGCCGGCTCATCGTCATACTCCGGCAGGCCGGCGGGAGCAGTGGGATCGTCTCCGCGCTGGACGAGCGGCAGGAGCCCCGTAGTCATCACGCTGCAGAGCTGCTGCACGGCGGGCAGGAACGACGAGGCGATCGCCTCGCGGCCTTCGCGGAGCAGCGCGGTGATCCGCGGCGAGGCGAGATCGTCGCACCAGGCCATGGCCTCGGCTAGCGTGATCGGCGGCGCGGTGTCGAGCTCGATGGCCATCCGTTCCGGCTGCCCGATCGCTTCCGCGCTCAGGGCCGTGTCGAGATTGCGCACCGCCCGGCGAAGCGTGAGCAGCCCGCGGTACATCTGCTGGACGACGCTGCCGATCGAGTCGGCACCGGTGCGGTCGATATCGCCGCGCATGGCGTGCCAGCTCAGCTTGAGCATGTCCACGTAGTTGACGATGATCCGGAAGTCCGTGCGGGTCTGGTCTTCGCCCAGCGTATGCGCCTTGGCCTGCGTCAGCGCAAAGCGATGGCGCAGCTTGCCGAGGAGCCCGCGCACCACGTCCGGGTCGGTGAACGTCAGGTGTACGGCTTCGGGGTCGTACTGCATCAACTTGCGGAAGACCAGGTCGATCCGCTGCGGCACGAGCGTCTCGCCGCCGAACAGCGCCACCAGGTCGCGGAGCTCGTTGCCTACCAGCGTGCGGGTGGTCTCCGCGTCCTCGAGGTCGGTCACGGTGAGCGGTTTGAGTGAGGCCAGCAGCGGCAGGATCTCGTTCACGATCGTGCGCACGCGCACCTGCATGCTGGCCGGCTCGCCGCTCAACGGAATGCTGCCGGTGTGCAGCGTCTGGATGGCGGCGCTCGGCGCGGTGTACGTGACCTTCGCGTTCTTGTCGACGCGGAAGGCGTTGGCCAGCGCATTGCGGAAGACCACCGCGTCGCCGGTCTGCTGCACACCGAGCAGGCGGCTGAACAGCGCGTTGGTCGTATCGCCGCCGAGGGGCATGTCCGGATCCGGTGCCGGATCGCGCTGGGCGAACAGGCCGGACAGGCTGGCGTTGATCTCTTCGAGTTGCTTGAGGACATCTTGTGTATCGGTCATGGCGTCTCCTTCCTAAGCCGCGGACGGGCGATGCGGGGCAACGGCAACGAGATCGCGCCAGCATGCGAGGAGCGCCGCGGCAACGGACTCGGTGGCATGGGCACAACGGTCGAGACTTTGCTGCACGGCGTCTCCCCACTTCCGCCACGCGCCGCCGCGGTCTGCCGCGATGGCCGCGATCTCGACCCAGTTCGCGGCGGAGGTGAGCTCCGTGCGCAACCGGCCGGCAGCCTCGTTGAACTTTTCGTGACACGCGCCGAGCGCCTCGGCAGCTTCGCTGTTGCGCAGCGCCGCCGCGGCCTCGGCGAGACCGGCCCGGACATCCTGCACGCGATCGCGCAGTGCTTCCACGATGGCCGGCT
>JAXDJK010000163.1:0-2575 GCA_034665665.1 Acidobacteriota bacterium | reverse complement strand
CAGTTGCCGGTGTTGAAGACCACCAGAAAGTCCGGATGCGACACCACGAAGGCGTCGATGTCGCGCGCGCCGGCCGGATAGTTCGCCGTCGGCGGCACGCCCTGCGGCGACGCACCCTGGCGGTCGCCCCACGAATTCGAGTGAATGCGCGCCCCCTGGCGGTACGCCTGCTCCAGGATCGGCAGCAGCTTCACCGGGCAGCCGATGCCAGGACGCTGCGAGCAGTTGTCGCCGCCGATGAAGCCGGCGTCCTGCACGATCAGCTTCGCCCCCGTGGCGATCGCGTCCGCGTAATCGTGCGCGATCGGTTCGCCCGTATCGGCCACGGCCGAGGAGGCCGCGTGCGTGCCGTGGCCCTGGTTGTCCAGCGCACCCGCCTCGCCCGGCGTCTCGCATCCCTTCGCGTTCGGGAACTGATCGCAGGAGTAGAGGAAGTCGTACGCGATCACCTTGCGGCGCGACGTATCGACGTTCTCCCAGTCCAGCCCACCCGCCGCCGAGCCGGTATTGAACGGTGGCGGCGTGCCGTCCGGCTCCGCGAAATAGCAGGAGTCGTAGGCCAGTCCCGTATCCAGGATGGCGATGACCTGCCCCTCCCCGTGCAGACCACGGTCGTGGAGCGGCGTGGCCACGCTCCCCCAGCCCGATTGCAGCGAGCGGTACGACACCTCGTTGGCCGAGGCGGTGAGCGAGATGACCAGGAGTAACGCAAATAACTTGCGCATAAGTTGACCGGCGAAACGGCGGCCCTTCCGGCCGCATTCCGCGTCAGTGCACGAACTTGCGGCGATTCCGGATGTAGTCCGCCAGGATGTACTCCCCCAGCCGGTCCGGCGACGAGTAGAAGGCCCGCCCGCGGTTGATCTGCGAGAGCTGCTCGACGAAGTTCACCAGCATCGGATCCGTGGCCAGCATGAAGGTGGTGATGGCGATGTTGGCCCGCCGGCAGCGGTCCGCCTCTTCCAGCGTCCGGTTGACAATCTTCATGTCCAGGCCGAAGGAGTTCGTGTACAGCTTGCCGTTCTCCCGCAGCGCCGACGGCTTGCCGTCGGTGATCATGAAGATCTGCTTGTTGTTGTGCTTCCGCCGTCGGAGGATGCGCTGCGCCAGCTCCAGTCCGGCCTTCGTGTTCGTGTGATACGGCCCCACCTGCACGTACGGGATCTCGGAGATCGGCACTTCCGTGGCGTCGTCGCCGAAGAGCAGCACGTCGATGGAGTCCTTCGGGTACTTCGTCAGGATCAGCTCCGTCAACGCCAGCGCCACCTTCTTGGCCGGCGTGATGCGGTCCTCGCCGTACAGGATCATGGAGTGGGAGATGTCGATCATCACCACCGTGGCGCAGCTGGAGTTGTGCTCGGTCTCGAACACTTCCAGGTCGTCCTCGGCCATGACGATGGCGTCGGCCGGATCGGTATGCTTCATCGCGTTCTGCAGCGATTTGCTCGAGTCGATCGACATCGGGTCGTCGCCGAAGTGGTACGGCCGCGTCTCGGTCAGCCGCTCCGTCCCCTGCCCCGCGTTGGCCACCGAGTGGCTGCCGGTGAGCGATTTCTGCAGGCCGCCGAAGATCTCGTCCAGCGCGTCGCGGCGGATCTGCCGCTCGCCCGCGGCCGACAGCACCATGTTGCCCTCGCCGTCCTGGCCGATGACGTTCTGGGCCATCATCTGGGCGAAGAAGGCGTCGAGGTCGACGTCCGGATCGATGTAGCCGCGCTCCTGGAGCATGCGCATCCAGTTCATGGCCTCGTCCACATCGCCGCCGCTCTGCAGCAGCAGGTGATTGAAGAGGCGGCGGAGCCCCAGCTCACTCAGCAGGCGCCGGATGAGATCGGGATCGAGATGGGAGTAGCGCGTGCGCATGGGGGCGTCCGGGACTGCGCGGCTACGCGTCCCCCTTCGGCCGGTTCTTGCGCAGCTTCTCGATCCAGCGGGCGACGGTGGGATTGTTCGGCAGTTTCTCGCGCGCCTCTTCCATCGACGCGAGCGCATCTTCATCGCGGCCGAGCACCAGCAGCACCTGCACGCGCAGCTCGACCAGCGCCTGGTAGAGCGTAAAGTCGGTGATGGTGCTCTGCGTCAGGAGCGAGACGGCGCGGTCGGTGAACTTGAGCGCCACTTCCGGTTTCTCGGTGTTCAGCGCGTCGGCGGCGAAGCGGTGCAGCATACGCGGCGAATCGCCGAGGAACGAGCGCGCATCGACGAACTGATGCAGCGCCTCACGCACCACCGTCTCCTGATCGGGGAACCACCCGTCGCGGATGATCCGGTCGATCTGGCGCGACAGCTCGCTCGGGATCTCGGCAGTGAGTTTCGGCATCACGGGGATTCTACTTCGGGGAGGACAGTTCCTCGGGGTTCCTCGGCAGTTCCTCGGAGTTCCTCGGGGCTCCGCTGCCAACCCGAGGAACTCCGAGGAACCCGAGGAACCCGAGGAACTGCCTCACTTCACCGTCCGCAGCACGTTGAACTTCATCAGCTCGTGGAAGGTGATGGTGGAGTCGAGATCCTGGCGCGCCAGGCGGAGGGCCTGATGCAGCCCTTCCAGGACCAGCTCCATCCAGAACGCCAGCTC
>JAXDJK010000162.1:0-2583 GCA_034665665.1 Acidobacteriota bacterium | reverse complement strand
AGGCGGGTGACTGCAGGATGCCGGCGGGGAAGACGATCTCGTTCAGCAGCGGGTTGTAGTACGCGTTGGACGTGGGGGGCGTCATGCCCCAGCGGCCGCGGTCGACCGGCTTACCGATCAGCGCGCGATCGTCGGCCACACCGAACTTCGACCCCGCCACCACGTTGCGAAAGTACGTATCCGGCAGGATCGTGACCTTGCTGTAGTCCTTCCACTGGTCGGGATAGCCGACCTTCGGATTGAACGTGGCCAGCTTCGCCAGCGCGCGCTCCTTCGTCTCAGGGCTCATCCAGCCGAGGGTGCGGATCGTGTCGCCCATCGCCGCCAGGAGGTTCTGCACCATCTCCCGCATGCGCGCCTTGGCCACCGGCGGGAAGTAGCGCTCCACGTACCGCTGCCCGAGCGCCTCGCCGAGATACGCGTCGGTCGCTTCCACGCAGCGCTTCCAGCGCGGCTTCATCTCCTTCGACCCGCGGAGATACTGGCCGTAGAAGGCAAAGTCCTGCTCCGCGATCGGGTCGGACAGCGACTGCGCGGCGGTATTGATGACGTTCCACTTCAGGTACGTGCGCCAGGCGGAGAGCGGCGTGCTGGTGAGCTCCTTATCGACCGCGGCCATGAACTTCGGCTGGTCGACGTTGAGGTCGGCCGTGCGGATGGCGGTGCGGGTGAAGTAGGCGGTCCAGTCGAACGCGGGCGTCATCTTCTGCAGCGCGGCCGGCGTGACCTTGTGGTCCGTCTCCTTCGGATCGCGGAGGGCCACATTGGTGAGCTGGGCCTTGGCCAGGCGCTCTTCCAGCGCGTAGACCGTCTTCGCCGCGTCGGCCGCGGCTTTGGCGTCATAGCCGGCCAGCGTGAACATTTTGGCCACGTGCTCGAGGTACTTGGCGCGCGTCTCCACGAAGCGCTTCTCGGTGGAGAGGTAGTAGTCACGGTCGGGGAGGCCGAGGCCGGACGCATAGATACGGGCGATGACGTTCTTCGGGTTGTGATTGTCGGGCGTGGAGGTCACGCCGAACGGCGCACCGATGGCGAGGTCGTGCAATCGGGCGATGGTCCGCTGCAGCGCGACCTGGTTCTTGATCGCGTCAATATCGGAGAGCAATGGCTTGATCGGCTCGATGCCGAGGGCGTTGATCCGCTTGTCGTCCATGCACGAACCGTAGAAATCGCTGATCTGCTGATCGATCGAGCCCTTCGGCCAGTCGTGACGCTTGGAGACGTCGTCGAGGATCGTCTTGAGCTGTTCCTTGCTCTGCTCCCCGGCGGCCCAGCGCCGGCTCCAGCGCTGCATCGAGGGCGGGATCGGATTCGCGGTGCGCCAGGCGCCGTTCGCGTAGTCGAAAAAGTTCGTGCAGGCGTCGACGTTGCGGTCGATGTCTTCGGTGAACACGCCGCGCTGGGCCGGCGGGGCCTGGGCGAGCAGCGTGGAGGTGAGCGCGAGCGCAAGGGCGAGCGGGGCAGTTCGCATGACCGGAGTATAGGCAGGGCTCCGCGCCGTCCGTGTCAAAAGGGATGAAGCGGAGGGGTGTGGGACAGGAGCAGTTCCTCGGAGTTCCTCGGAGTTCCTCGGCCGGCTCCGAGAGCCCGAGGAACTCCGAGGAACCGAGGAACTCCGAGGAACTGCATATAATCGCCCGCCGATGACCGACCGAACTGAGCGCGCCTTCGCGCCTGAACGCAACGAGCCAGGGCGGCGCCGATTCATGATCGCGGGGGAGCACGTGATCCTCCGGGCTTTCGAGCGCGACGACGCGGAGCGCTGCTACCGCTGGATGAACGACCCCAACATCGTCCGCACCCTCAACACCCGCTATCCCATCGCCTTCCAGAACGAAGTGGAGTGGCTGGAGCGGGCCATGAAGGCCAACGTCACCGAGCGCCACTTCGCTGTCGAGCGGAAAGACGACCGCTCCCACATCGGCAATGCCTCCATCCACGACATCGACTGGGTGTCGCGCAACGCCTGGTTCGGCCTCTTCATCGGCGAGCCCACCGCCTGGAACCGCGGGTTCGGCAGCGACGCCATCGGCACGCTGGTGCGCTTCGCCTTCGAGGAGATGAACCTCACCAAGCTGCGCATTCATGTGTTTGACTACAACGACCGGGCCAAGCACGTCCTCGAGACGCGCGGGTTCGTCCAGGAAGGGCGGCTGCGGCGCGACTTCTACCGTGAGGGGACATGGCACGACATCGTCATCCTCTCCATCTTTCGCGACGGCGCCCCGGCCTGAAGAAACGAGACCATGACAGAGAAGAAGATTCGAGTGCTCATCGCCAAGCCCGGCCTGGACGGCCACGACCGCGGCGCCAAGATCATTGCCCGGGCCCTCCGCGACTCCGGGATGGAGGTCATCTACACCGGCCTCCGCCAGACGCCCGAGCAGATCGTTGCCGCGGCCGTGCAGGAAGACGTCGACGCCATCGGCCTTTCCATCCTCTCCGGCGCGCACAACGTGCTCTTCCCCGAGATCATGAAGCTGCTCAAAGAAGAGGGAGCGGAAGCGATCCTCGTCTTCGCCGGCGGCATCATCCCGGAGCAGGACATCCCCGTGCTCAAAGCCATGGGCATTCGCGAGATCT
>JAXDJK010000161.1:0-2860 GCA_034665665.1 Acidobacteriota bacterium | reverse complement strand
GCCAAGGACAAGGGTGTGACGCGCGTGGTCTTCGACCGCGGCGGCTACCTCTACCACGGAAACATCAAGGCGCTCGCGGATGCGGCGCGTGCCAACGGATTGGAATTCTAGGAGATCAGATGCAGCGTCCAATGCAGCGTCCAGGGCAGCGTCAGGGGCAGGGTGGGCCGCGCGGTGATCGCCGCGAGCCGGAGCGCTCCGAGAGCGGGATGATCGACAAGGTCGTCCACATCAACCGCGTCACGAAGGTCGTCAAGGGCGGCAAGAACTTCAGCTTCAGCGCGCTCGTCGTCGTCGGCGACGGCGCCGGCAAGGTCGGATTCGGTTCCGGCAAGGCCAAGGAAGTTCCAGCCGCCATCAAGAAGGGCATCGAGATCGCGAAGAAGAACATGATCACCATCGCCCTTTCCGGGACCACCATCCCGCATGCCATCGTCGGTCACTACGGCGCCGGCAAGGTCCTGCTCAAGCCCGCTTCCGACGGTACCGGCGTCATCGCCGGTGGTCCGGTGCGCGCGATCCTCGAGTCGGCCGGGATCCAGAACATCCTCACCAAGTCCCTCGGCACCGCCAACCCGCACAACGTGGTTAAGGCGACCTTCGAGGCACTCAAGCTCCTCCGCACGGAAGAGCAGTACAAGGCGCTCCGCGGTGGTGACAACGCGGCGGAAGGAGCCGAGTAACCATGAAGCTCAAGCGGCTTTTTCGCTCGAAAAAAGAGACGAGCGACGCCAAGACCATCCGCATCCGCCAGATTCGCAGCGGCATCGGGTGCCCCATCGAGATGCGCGAGACGCTGAAGGCTCTCGGCCTCGGCAAAATGCATCGCGTTTCTGAGCGGGTGGACTCGAAAGAGACCCGCGGCATGATCGCGAAGATCCCCCACCTCGTTGAAGTGGTGGAGTAGGAGTCGACCAATGGAATTGAGTAATCTCAAACCGAAGAAGGGCGCGCGGCACGCCAAGAAGCGCGTCGGCCGCGGTCCGGGCTCCGGACACGGCAAGACCTCGAGCCGCGGTGAGAAGGGGCAGAAGTCGCGCTCCGGCTACAGCGGCAAGCGCGGTTTCGAAGGCGGCCAGATGCCGCTGCATCGCCGTCTTCCGAAGCGTGGCTTCACCAACATCTTCAAGAAAGACTACGCCATCGTGAATGTCGTCGACCTGGAGCGCTTCGATAACGGCGCCACCATCGACGATGCCACGCTGCGCCAGGCCGGCCTGGTCAAGGGCGCCAACGATGGCGTCAAGGTCCTCGGCAACGGCGAGCTCTCCAAGAAGCTCGTCGTCGTGGCCACCAAGTTCTCCAAGACTGCCCGCGAAGCCATCGAAGGCGCCGGCGGCACCTGTCAGGAGATCCCGTAACGTGCTGAACCTCGTCGACACAGTCCGCAACATCTGGGCGATCGAGGATCTCCGCAAGCGTGTGCTCTTCACATTCGCGCTGCTCGCGGTCTATCGACTCGGCTCGCACATCCCGACGCCGGGCGTCGATCCCGCCGCCCTCTCGGAATTCTTCAAAGCCATGAGCGGCGGCGTGTTCGGCTTCCTGGACCTCTTCTCCGGCGGCGCCCTGCGCCGCCTTTCGGTGTTCGCGCTCGGGATCATGCCGTACATCTCGGCCTCGATCATCCTGCAGCTCCTGACCGTGGTCTGGCCGTATCTCGAGAAGCTCTCGAAAGAGGGTGAGATGGGCCGCCGCAAGATCAACCAGTACACCCGCTACGGCACGATCGTCCTCTCGATCGTGCAGTCGCTCGGCGTGGCCTTCTGGCTCAAGAGCCAGGCCGCCCCGGGCGGCGCGCCGCTCGTTCCGCCGCACGTCCAGGACGCGCTGTGGGGCCTCGGCTTCCCGATCATGACCGTGCTGACGCTCACCACCGGCACGTCCTTCATCATGTGGCTCGGCGAGCAGATCTCCGAGCGCGGGATCGGCAACGGCATCTCCCTGATCATCTTCGCCGGCATCGTGGTCGGCCTGCCGAACGCGGTCCTGACCACCATCGGCGACATCCGGACGGGCGAGCGGAACCTCTTCGCCATGCTCTTCCTGATCGTCTTCATGGTCGCGGTCACGGCATTCGTCGTGTTCATGGAGCGCGCGCAACGCAGGATCCCGGTGCAGTACGCCAAGCGCGTCGTGGGCCGGAAGGTGTACGGCGGGTCCAACACGTACCTGCCGCTGCGCGTCAACACGGCCGGCGTCATCCCGGTCATCTTCGCCTCGTCGATCCTGGTCATTCCCCAGACGCTGGCGCAGGTGATCAAGCAGCCGTGGATGCAGTCCATCGGCAGCCAGCTCAGTGTCGGCGAGCCGCTGTATTACCTCCTGCAGATCGTCGGTATCGTTTTCTTCGCCTACTTCTACACGTCGATCGTCTTCAATCCGGTCGACACGGCGGACAACATGCGCAAGTACGGCGGCTTCATCCCGGGGATCCGTCCGGGCCGCCGCACGTCGGATTACATCGACCGCGTGCTCACGCGCATCACGTTCGTCGGCGCCCTCTACCTGGCGCTGGTCTGCATCATCCCGGAGTTCCTGATCTCGGGCGTGCATGTCGGTTCGCTCCCCTTCGGAGTGGGCGCCGCGCTCGACCGTGCGCTGCCGGTCTGGTTCACCACCGGAATGGGCGTCAACTTCTACTTCGGTGGCACCTCGCTGCTGATCGTCGTCGGTGTGGCCATGGACACGATGCAGCAGATCGAGTCGCAGCTGGTCATGCGGCATTACGACGGCTTCATGAAGAAGGGCCGCCTCCGCGGCCGCCGCGGATAAGAGGAACGAAGCGTTTTGAAACTGATCTTCATCGGACCGCCCGGTAGCGGCAAGGGAACGCAGGCGAAGCGGCTGGCCAGCCGCT
>JAXDJK010000160.1:0-5845 GCA_034665665.1 Acidobacteriota bacterium | reverse complement strand
TCTCGCACGACCTGCGCAATCCGCTCAGCGGGATCATGCTCGGCGCGTCGCTGCTGCAGATGTCCGAAGCGCTGGAAGAAGACGACCGGCAGCAGGTCGACACGATCATGGTCTCGGCCAAGCGGATGAATCGCCTGATCGCCGACCTCCTGGACATCACCCGCCTCGAAGGCGGCAAGCGGCTGCCGATCGAGCGGGAGAGCGTGGAAGTGCGCGACCTGCTGGCCGAGACGCAGGAGCTCTTCACGGCGCAAGCGGCCGCGCAATCGGTGACGCTGCAGACGCAGTCGATGGATGATGTGCCGGCCGTGCATGCGGACCGGCACCGCGTGATGCAGGTGCTGTCGAATCTCGTCGGCAATGCGCTCAAGTTCACGCCCGAGGGGGGCATGGTCACGGTGCGAGGCGAAGGGCAGCTCGGCGAGGTGCTGTTCGCGGTCGTGGATACGGGCCCCGGCATCCCGAGCGAGAACCTGAACGACATCTTCAACCCGTACTGGCAGGCCAAGCGCGCGGAACGCCTCGGCGCGGGCCTCGGGCTGCCGATCGCGAAGGGCATCGTCGAGGCGCACGGTGGGCGGATCTGGGTGGAGAGCGAACCGGGCGAGGGCACGCGCTTCTACTTCACGCTGCCGGTGCACAACGCCACGCCGGATGACTTCCCGATCACATCCGCGGCGGAATCTCGAGCGCGTCGCTGACGCTCAGCTCCGCGAAGAGGCGGATCAGGCGGCGGCCTTCGTCGTCCGAAGCGGCGTAGACGCGGCAGAGGCGCTGCATCTCCTCGCTGTCCTCGCCGCGAGCGACCGTGAAGCCGACCGACGGCTGCTCGGGGAGGAAGACGCGGCGGCGATGCCACGATCCATGTTCGAACCGGTAGCAGAGGAACTGCGCGTCGTGGCCGCGCACCGTGCGATCGCCGTCGACGGCGGAGATGGGGCTGGTCGGCGCTTCGCGGCGTCCTTCGAATGCTTTCATCACCAGCGTGGCCAGCATGTGGCGGAGGTGATCGCCGGAGTCGCCCACGGCGGCGACGAAGCGCAGGCCGGAGTAGTGATCGTTGACGGTGCGGACCACCTCGCAGCGCATGCTGATGGTCTGGCCCTCGAAGGGGAAGCAAAGGTCGCCGTGCTGTTCGGCGAGCGGCTGCTCGTGCTGGAGGCCCGCGCCGAGGACGCCTACCTCGGCGATGACCACCGGGGAATCAGCGTACGTGCCGGGAATCGGTGTCTGGAGATGGAGGCGCTGGAACTCGCGCCGCTCTTCGCCCGTGGACAGCATGTGCGCGCATTTTACGCGCACCCACGCGCTGGCCGGCCTAGTGAATGTTGACGGGGCGGAGGCGGCTGGCGGCGATGTAGGTGTTGTGCACGCGCAGGCGGAGGCGGCTCGAGCGCGTGTGCACCTTTTCGATGTAGCTCTGCGTCTCCGGGAAGGGCGGGATGCCGCCGAAGCGCTCGACGTTGCCTTCGCCGGCGTTGTAGGCGGCCAGCGCCACGCGCTCGTCGTTGAAGCGGTCGAGGAGGTAGCGGTAGTACTTCGTGCCGGCGGCGATGTTCTGCTCGGGGTCGAAGGGGTTGGCGATGCCGAGGAGCCGGGCCGTCTCCGGGATGATCTGCATCAGTCCCTGAGCGCTCTTGTTGGAGACCAGGCCCGCGCGGAAATCGGATTCGGTGTGCACCATGGCCGCGACCAGTTCGGGTGAGAGGCCGTTCTTCTTCGCCTCGCGGTAGATGATCGCGCCGTACGGGACCTGCGTGCGGAAGTACTCTTCTTTCGCGACGTCGAGCGTGTAGGTGCGCTGCGGCTCGCCCATCGGGGAGAGGAACTGCTCGGCGACGCGGGTGGTGGTGAAGATGGGCAGCGTGCGCTCGAACGATGCGCGGGTGGCCGAGACCTTGGCGCTCTTACGGAGAGACGGCGCGGTGGCGGCGCCGATGTTGAGGTTCATGGCTTTGGTGGGGATGTCGAAAACCGCCAGCGCGAGCGGCACGCCGACGATGAGGGCCGTTGCACGGGACGCAACGCGGACGGCGCGCTTCCAGACCTGCTCGCGCAGCGCGTGACGCTGGCAGTTGCACACGATCCGGTAGTCCGGCCCCGGTGTCCACGTGCGGGTCTGCTGCGATTTGTTTCGTGCTGCGCTCATGTCAGTAGGCCGTCAGGGGCAAAAGCCGGACCAGCTTCGAGGGGGTGCGTGCGAACTCGCTGATGCAGCGGGAGATGCTGTTCGTGTCATGCAGGCAACATCGGTCCGGGTGGGCAGGTTGTCGGTGATGGCGATCAACAAATCGTCTTATCTCGAAAAGCGCGGCGATGTACGCGAAGCGTTTGGACTGCTGTGGCCCGAGCCACAGCTTTTGTACAGCCATGAGCAGCGCTCGTGGGTTCACGAGACATTTGTTCGGGGCCATCGGCAGCGCATGTGGCTGTACGAAAGCTGTGGCTCGGGCCACAGCAGTCCAAACGCTTCGCGTAGTCCGCCGCGGTCTTGGTGTCAGGTCGTGGTTGTTGGTGGGGGCGCGGTGTCGGTGGCGGTCGTATCCGTGTCTGTCGGCGGGGGTTCTTCGGTTGTAGTTTCCGTGGTCGTTTCCGTGGGCGGGAGATCGGGATCAGCAACCGTGGTCGTGGCCGAGGTATCGAGGGCGGTCTCCGTCGTCGCGGGCTCCGGCTTCTTCTCGGCGAGCACCTGGCGTTCGAACTGGTAGCCCCAGCGGCGCATGCGGGAGAGGATCATGTTCTGGCGCCAGCGCAGGCGTTTGTTCGGTTTGCCGGGATTCATGATGCGAGGGTTGGGCAGGCAGCCGGCGAGGAGCGCGGCTTCGCGCGACGTGAGCGCCGCCGCGGACTTATCGAAGTAGAAACGCGACGCGGCTTCGGCGCCGTAGACGCGCTCCCCCATCTCCACCACGTTCAAATACAGCTCGAGGATGCGCTTCTTGGTGAGGTGATTCTCGAGGGCGCGGGCGATGAAGTATTCGCGCAGTTTGCGGATGGGATTGCGCGACGGTGAGAGATAGAGATTCTTCGCCAGCTGCTGCGTGATGGTGGAGCCGCCGTGGGTGATCTTCTTGCGCTTCCAGTTGCGCTCGAACGCTTCGCGCATGCCTTTCACGTCCACGCCTTCATGCTCGTAGAAGCCGTCATCCTCGGCCACGAGCACGGCCCGCCGCAGCGACGACGAGATGCGGCTGTACGGCACGAACGTGTATTTGATCGTGTCGTCCTTGCCCGCGTTGCGCAGCTCCTTGCGGCGCCGCTCCATGAACGCGGTCGTTTTGGGCGGCGTCTTCGCGAGCTTGGCCACGTCCGGAAAGGTGATCCATTCCCACGCCAGCCACACCAGCAGCGCGAAGAGGAGGAACAGGAACGCTCGTTTGATCACGTCGGGCGATTGTACCTAGTCCGCGCGGCCCGGCTCAGTGCGAAGAGCGCGAGCAGAACCGCCGTACCGGCGGAGATGTTGCGCCCGCGCGTATACGCCTCGGGGCGGAAGGCAAGCTGCAGCTCGTGGGTCCCCTTCGGCACGAACACGCCGAGGAACGCGTGATTCGCGAAACGCGGCTCCACCCGCTTGCCATCGATGTACGCACGCCAGCCGGGCCAGAACGTGTTCGACAGCACCACCCAGCCGTCGTTCTCCATCGTGGCCGTCAGCTCATAATCGAGCCCGTTGCGCCGCAGCGCGATGGAGCCGGGACCATTCGCGATCTCGTGCGGCGGGTACTCCGGCGCGAGCACCCAGGCGCGCTCGCCGAAGTCGTTCTCGGCGGCCATGGCCTTCAGCACGGCAGTGTCATTGCGCTCGTAGCGAATGCGATGCGGGACGAAGGCGCGCGGCAGCACGCGGGTGTTCTCCAGCAGGCGGCTGGTGCGATCCTCCAGCACGAGGCGCCACTGCTCGTTCGGCTTCGCATCGAGCGAGCCGATGGCGTAGCGGATGTTCAGGAACGAGAGGAACGGCCGCGAGGAGTCGCCCACGATGTTGAACGACACCGGCTGCGGTACGCACCAGAGCGGGTACGTATCGACGAGCCGCTTGAAGGTCATGGCCTCGTAACCGCGGGCATCTTCGAGGCCGTAGAGCGCCGCGGAGTCGGGAATGAGCGCGAAGTGCAGCCCGGCGATACGGAAGGCGGGATAGGTGCGCTGGTGCCGCTGCAACTCCGCCAGGATCGGGATCTTCGGATAGAAGGCCTTGCGCGCGATGGCGGGATAAATCCCGCCGTCTTCCACCGAGCGCTGCACGAGCACCAGCGCGAGCACGAGCGGCACCGCGATGCGCGCGTCCAGCCGCGCCGCGAGCAGACCAATCAGCAGAAGCAGCGGTAGCAGTTCGGCGATCACGAGCTGCCGCACGAGCGCGGCGTCCACTCCGCCGGCGATCTGCTGCTGCGAGATGAAATGGTTCGCAATGGTCAGCGCGAGGAAGACGATCCCCACTACCAGTGCGGCGCGGCGAGGTCGCGCGTCATCGAAGCGCAGTCCGTCCACGGCCATCGCCGCGAGAATCGCCAGCGCGAACGTGGCGGTGAAGGCCAGGCGCTCGTTGAGGGCCATGTCGAAGACCGGCAGCTCGTGCAGCCAGTGCGCGACCGGCCAGGCGTCGATCGCCGCCAGGAAGCAGATCACCGTCAGTCCGGCGAAGAACCACAGCTCCTTCCGCTGCCGCGCCAGCACGATCGCGGCGAAGGCCAGCGCCAGGATCACGCTGCCCACGCGCGCCGCCTGCGGATCCCAGTCGCCCGTGACCGAGTCGTGCCACGGCTGGCCGCCGTAGTACGGAAACAGGGCGATGCCGCTGCGCTTCGCCAGCACGGCTGCCGACGTGTAGAACTCCGCCGGGGCGTAGAGCTCCGAGCGCGTCTGGTACTCCAGCGTCTGCCGCGAGGCGGCCAGGAACGGCAGGAGGAAGATCGCGGTAAGTGCGAGCGCAACCACGCCCGAGCCGGCGGCCAGCGCGATGGCGCGCATGCGGCGCTCGCGCGTGACCAGCAGCTCGAACGCGCCGTACGCCACGCCGCTGGCCACGATGTGCAGCGTCGACTCCGGATGGCCGGCGAAGATCACCAGCACGAACGACGCGGTCAGGATCGCCGCGCCGCGGATGCTCGTCTCCCGCACCACCAGCCGCACGCCGAACAGTACCAGCGGCAGGTACGCCCAGGCCCGCGCCAGCGGCCAGCCCACGAAGAACGTCAGGATGCCGCAGAACGTGTAGCCCGCCGCGGCCACCAGCGCCGCCCATTCGCTGAGACCGAGAGCGCGCGCGAAGGCGAACGTGAACAGCGCCGCCAGGAAGAACGTCATCGACGCGCCGAACGTCAGCGCCTGATCGAGCGGCAGCAGCAGCGCGATGACGTTGAACGGATCCCATGGCGCCGCCTGCGCGTTCGCGGCGAGCAGACCGCCACAGAGCAGGAACGGGTTCAGCAGTGGCGCCGCCCCTGCCGCCCGCGCCAGCCGTACCGCCTGCTGCCACGGAATCATTTGCGTGTACAGGTCCGACATCGTCCCGTTGTGCGCCTTCTCGACCCCGAACTGGTGCGCGTAGTCCTTCAGCGGCTCCGACCCGTACGGCAGGTCGATTGGCGCGTACACCCGCCCCGTGAGCAGCGCCCGCCCCGTGAACAGCACCGGCAGGAGCACGAGCACCAGCAGCGCCGCCGTCGACAGCGGCTGTACGAAGCGTCTCCACAGGGTGAGGAGTCCGGCCGTCGTCAGCAGGTAGAGGAGCAGGGCGGGCAACGGGGCGGAGGATAGCAGTTGGCGGATGAGGGTAGGCAGTAGGCAGTAGGCAGTAGGCAGGGAAAAGGCGCGGTCAATCCCCTGCCTACTGCCAACT
>JAXDJK010000159.1:0-9371 GCA_034665665.1 Acidobacteriota bacterium | reverse complement strand
CTTGTACAGCCACAGGCGCTGCTCATGGCTATACGAAAGCGGCGGGAAAGCGCCGCACTCCAAACGCTTCGCGTAGACCTTTCACGCTTTAGGACGCAACCCCCTACTGCGAAGCCGTCTGCGTCTCCCGCGTATCCAGGAACTCCACCTCCACTCCCGGCGCTACCCGATGCCCCACCTCCGCCGCGTCCCAGTTCGCCAGCCGCACGCAGCCGTGCGACGACGCATAGCCGATCGACTCCGGATCCGAGGTCCCGTGGATGCCGAAATGCGGCTTGCTGAGCGCGATCCAGACCACACCCACGGGCGAGTTCGGCCCCGGCTTCAGGTTCGCTTCCGGATCGCTGTCCGGCACTTCGTGGAAGAGCGTCGGCTGGTAATGGAAGTGCGGATCGTGCACGACCTTCGTCACCTTCACCGTCTCATTCGGCGACGGGTCGTACTTCGAGCCGAGCGTCGTCGGCGCATGGAAGACCAGGTTGCCCGCAGCATCGAAGCCGTTGAACGTATTGCCGCGGATCGAGACCACCACCTTGGCGATGTCGATGCGGTCCTGCGTCAGCGGCTCCCGGACATTCGGGGCCCACACCTTCTGCCCCGCCTGCATCGACGACCAATCCGTCACCGCCGGGTTGAGCTGCTCGAGGAACTCCTGCGTCGTGTGGAAACGCTCGGCCAGCTTCTCCAGCAGCGTCTCGTAACAGAGGCAGTCGAGCTTCTCCTTCTCGTAGACATCGTCCGGCAGCGGCGTGAACGGACCCTTCACGTCGTCCGCCGTCAACGTCTTCTCCACCAGCGCCGGCACGTTCCCCGCGCCCGCGGCCAGTGCCCGGAACGTCGGCTCGTCCACGGCGCCGGTCGCTTCCAGCCCGTGCGAGCGCTGATACCACCACGTGGCGATGCCCGAGTTGCGTCCCCAGCGCCCATCCAGCGCGCCGACGGAGAAGTTCGCGCGATCGAGATACACCTGCGTCTTCAGCACCGACGGCCCGGCCACGTCGCCCTGCAGCGGCACGGCAATCGGCGCGGCATTGATCGCCGCCGGCTCCAGGCCCTTGAACGATTCCTTCGCGTTCGCGACGAACGTGAGGTTCACCTGCTGCCCCGCAGGCGCCGCCGGCCCCTGCACCGGGCCGTTCTTGGCCGTCTTGAAGACCTGCAGATCGCGCCAGCCCTCGTCGAAGCGCTCCTTCTCCCGCGCAGCCGGATCGTCCTTGCCGCCGACGGGGACGGCCACGTCGAGCGCGTCCTCCACCTTGTTCGCCACGTTGTTTGCCGTGGCTTTCGCCGAATCCTTGACGTCTTTTGCTTCCTGCTTACTGCAGCCGAACGCGGCCAGCAGCGCAATGAGTGCGATCGCTCGTTTCGTGGTCATCGGGGCTGGAGATAGCAAACCGGCTGCCGGGTCTGCCTCGCGCGGCTGCCACTGCGCCGAGGTAAACTTCCCGGCGCGTGATCACCTACCTCAAAGTCCGCAATCTCGCGATTGTGGAGGAACTGGCCATCGAGCCGGGGCCGGGGCTGAACGTGCTCACCGGCGAGACCGGCGCCGGCAAATCGCTGCTCATCGATTCGCTGGAGTTCCTGCGGGGGGCGCGCGGGTCGACCGAGATGATCCGCACCGGTAGCGATCGCATGACCGCCGAGGCCGTCTTCCACCTGCCGAAGAAACTCCGGAAGACGCTGGAAGAGCTCGGCGTCGAGGTCGAAGCAGCCGAAAGTGGTGTCGAGCTGATCGTCCGCCGCGAGATCGCCGCCGGCGGACGCGGACGGGTGCTCATCAACGGCTCCCCGCTGGCCGTGCGCGAGCTGGCCGTGGCCATGGACGCCGTGCTGGAGATCCACGGCCAGCACGAATCGCAGGCCCGTGTGGCCGGCCAGACCTACCGCGAGCTGGTGGACGACTACGGCGACCACGACGCCCTGCTCGAGACCGTCGCCACCTCGTACGACGACTGGAAGCGCGCCGCCGACCAGCTCCGCGAGATGACCGACGCCCAGCGCGACCGTGCCCTCCGCCTCGATTTGCTGAAGTACCAGCTCGACGAGATCGGCGCCGCCAAACTCGATCCCACCGAAGAAGAGACGCTGCGGGCCGAAAAGAGCGTCCTGGCCAACGCCCGGGAGATGATCGAAGCGACCTCCGGCGCGTTCGCGCTGATCGATGAAGACGAGAGCTCCGCCCTGGCCCAGCTCGGGCGCGCACTCCACCTCCTGCAGCCTTTGTCCCGCCAGATTGCCGACCTCCGCACGATTTCGGAAGAAATGCAGGACATGCTCTACCGCCTGCAGGAGCTCTCCCGCACCCTCGGCAACCTCAGCGAGTCCGTCCGCCTCGATCCGGCCCGCCTCGACCTGGTCGAGGACCGCCTGGTCACCATCGAGCGGCTGAAGAAAAAGTACGGAGGGTCCGTCGAAGCAGTGTTGGAGCACCTCGGCCGCATCCAGGACGAGCACGAGCGCCTGGCCGATTACGAGGCCAGCGTCGGCAAGCTCGAGCACGCCGAGAACACCCGCTTCGAGGCGTACCGCAAGGTGGCCGAGAAACTCTCCGCCTCCCGCAAGAAGACAGCGGCGAAGTTCGAGTTGGCCATCCAGAAAGAGCTGAACGACCTGGCCATGGAGCGGACCACCGTGCGCGTCCGCATCGCCACGGCCGCCGATCGCGACTCCCGCCTGACCATTGACGGCGAGCCCGTGGCCTTTGGCGCCGATGGCTTCGACCGCATGGACATCCTGATCGCCCCGAACCGCGGCGAGGAGCCCAAGCCGATGGGCCGCATCGCCTCCGGCGGCGAGCTCTCGCGCATCCAGCTGGCCATCGCCGCCGCCCTGTTCAAAGCGTCCAGCCGCAGCGCCGCCGCGACGCTGGTCTTCGACGAGATCGACGCCGGCATCGGCGGCCGCGTCGCCGAGATCGTCGGCCGCAAGCTCCAGGAGCTGGCCACCCGCAACCAGGTCATCTGCGTCACCCACCTCCCCCAGATCGCCAGCTTCGGCGCGACGCACTTTTACGTCTGGAAAGAAGACGCCGCCGGCCACACCCGAGCCCGCATTCGCCGCCTCGACGATCCCGAGGAGCGCGTGAGCGAGGTAGCCCGCATGCTCGGCGGCGAGACCGTCAGCGCCTCAGCGGTCGCGCACGCCAGGGAACTGCTGGCGTTGGGGGTCAGTAGGCAGTAGGCAGGGGAACCGGTTATCGCGAGTGCCTCATCCCCTGCCAACTGCCTACTGCCAACTGCCTACTTTTTTCTGCCCTTCCTGCGCACGCGATTTGCAGGAATCATTATTTATCCGTCACGGCTGAGCCTCAGTGTTCGCCGAAGCTGCGGTAGGTCTGAGCTTTACCGCCGATGAACGCCGGTTCATCCGTAGCCTCATTTTCTCTTTACACAGAATGTGTGGAAAAGGCTGCGGAAAACACTGTGAATATCACGGCAAGCCGCAAAAAACGGGGGCTTTCAGCTCTTTGCACACAACGTTGGGCTAACTCAGCAACTCTCAATCCCGCAACAACTTAGCTCATATTTGCCTCAGCCGTATCGCGGTCGATTAAGTCTCTTGACAACCGCTCTCCGACTGGTTCCGTACTGTTGGAGACCAACCACGTATAACAGCGTCTTTTGCGGGCCGTTCACAAGGAGTTCACGTTGACAGTGGCCGCTGCGCGGCATGTCTTATGCCGCATCAGCATATGAAATCCCTCTGGTCCGGTAGCTTGCGAAACGATTACCGGTACCGCATCGCCAGCGTTGCCAGGCCGAGGAACGACAGGAACCCGCCGACGTCCGTGAAGGTGGTCACGAAGATCGACGACGCCACGGCCGGATCGAAGCCGAGCTTCTCGAGCAGCAGCGGCACCATCCCGCCGGCTACGCCTGCAATCACCAGATTGATGCACATGGCCGAGAAGAGGATGCCGGCCAGGATCCAGTCGCCCGTCCAGAAACCGACGATCGCGCCGGTCATCAGGCCGATGGCAGCGCCGTTGGCGAACCCGACCAGCAGTTCCTTGTAGACGGGACGCCCTCCCGACTTCCAGTCGATCTCGCCGAGGGCCAGCGCGCGGACGAACACCGTCAGCGTCTGCGTCCCGGCATTGCCGCCCATCCCCGCCACGATCGGCATGAACGCCGCCAGGGCCGTCCACTTCTCGATGGTCGGCTCGAAGTAGCGCACCACGGACGCGGCCACGAACGCCGTGACCAGATTCACCGCCAGCCAGGGGAAACGCGTCCGCCACGACTCGCGGGCCCGCGTGCCCACGCGCTCGCTGACGCCGACGCCGGCCAGATGGAGGAGATCTTCTTCCGCCTGCTCCTGGATCACGTCCAGCACGTCGTCGACTGTGACCACGCCCACCAGCCGGTTCTGGTGGTCGATGACCGGCATGGACAGCAGGTCGTACTTGGAGACCAGCTGCGCGACCTCTTCGGGGCTGGAGTCGATGTGCGTCCGAACCACGCTCTGGACCATGAGGTCCCGCAGCCGTGCCGCCGGATTGGCCAGGATCAGGCTGCGCAGCGAGAGCACGCCGACCAAGCGCTGCTCGGCGTCGACACAATAGACGTAGAAGAACGACTCCTTCCGCGGGTACTGGCGGATGGCCTCGATGGCCTGCGCCACCGTGAGCTCCTCGTCGAGGGCGAGGAACTCGGTGTTCATCAGCGAGCCGGCGGTCTCTTCCTCTCCTTCCAGCAGCGACTCGAGCTTCGCGCCCTGCGTCGCGCCGAGGACCTCCAGGATGCCGGAGCGGCGCTCCTCGTCGAGAGAGTCGAGCAGATCGGCGGCATCGTCGGGCGCGGACGAGCTGCAGATCGCGGCCACGGTGGAGTCGTCGAGCGAATCGAGAATCTCCTTGAGATCGTTCTCGTCGAGATCCAGCAGCGCCCGCGCGGCTTTGCCGGCCTCGATGAGCAGCGAGAGGATGCGCTTCCGGTCCTCTTCGAGCAGCAGCGGCAGCACCGGCGCGACGTCGGCCGGCAGGGTCTTTTCGATGATCTTGCGGAGCTGCGGATACGCACCGTGACGCAACAGCTTCGTGAGGAGCTGTTGGTACGACCGCGCCGTCGGAGGCGCGGACGGCGGTGCAGGAGCACGCGTGGCCACGGACGGGCATCCTAAAGGACGAAGGTGCGGGTTGCTAGTTCGTTGTTAGAATCAACCGCATGACCACCACCATCCCCGAGCCGCAGCCCGCGCGTCCGGCCGAAACGCCACTCCAGCGCCAGTTCGTCAACTTCATCTTCTATCGCGTCGACCGCGCCTTCCGCGCGCTCCCACCCGACGTGAAGATTCAGGCGAAACGCGAGTTCACCGAGCTGGTCAGCCGCCACCAGGGCCCGATGATGATCCTCCCCTACACGACCCTCGGCGTGAAGGCCGGCATCGATTTCATGCTCTGGCGTATCGGCTTCGACATCGAGCCCTTCCAGCAGATGGCCGCCGACATCAACAAGTCGATCCTCGGCCGCTATCTCGACAACCCCGCGTCGTATCTGGCCATGACCAAGCACTCCCAATACGTCGACGAGCACGTGCACGACGGCCAGGAAGGCCGCCGCCTGCGCATCGTCCCCGGCAAACGCCCCTTCCTCTTCGTCTACCCGTTCGTCAAAACCCGCGACTGGTACCTCCTCCCCGCCCCCGAGCGCCAGCGCATCATGAACGAGCACATCGCCATCGGCCACAAGTACCCCCGCGTGAAAATCAACACAACGTACTCCTTCGGCCTGGACGACCAGGATTTCGTGGTGGCCTTCGAATCCGACACCGCCTCCGAGTTCCTCGACCTGGTGCAGGAGCTGCGTGAAACGGAGTCGTCCAAGTTCACGCTGCGCGATACGCCGATGTACACGTGCAAACGCGCGACGATGGAGGAGATCCTGGATTCGATCGGGTAGACGGATCGGCATGAAAGCGTTGAGCATCACCGCGCAGCCGAAGGCGGAGGCTGCCTGGGTCCACCGGTTCCGCAACTTCGGCGAGGCCGTTTACGTCAAGTTGCGCGCGTCGTGCGCAGTGGACCTCGAAGAAATCGACGGCTCTTTCGATGAGTTCCACGTTACTCAACTCCGCGACGAGGACGTGGCTGCTGCCGCGCAGACGGTGGCTGCTCTGAATCGCGAGCATTCCCTCCACGATTCGGTTTTCATCAGCATTTCCGAAGCACCCGTGTACCACCAGACCGTCATGATCGTACTCGACCCCACAATGGGCGAACGATTGTGGGAGATTGCAGGCCGGCATCCCCTCTGGATCGTCGGCAGTGAAGTGAACCGGGCCGCTGTTAAAGACTTCCGGGACCCGGACACGCCCGGCCAGGTGGACATCACCGTCTGGTCAAACGAGTTTGACCTGGTCACAGAGCAGGACTGGCAGGGAATCCTGAATACGGTCGATCTGCATCACGGTGTCTACGCCAGCGACCCGCCGATGAACAAGTTGAGCATCTACGGAGCCGCCGTCACACCGCCGGCCATCGCCGTATTACGGGAGTACGGCTTCGAGGCGGTACTCCCGACCGCGTCCGGCTTCCTCGCGCTCCAGGAATGGCTTTAGGCCTGCGGCGTATCATCGCCTCATGTTCGGCTGGTTCAAGAAAAAAACGCCACCGCAAGCGGACACGAGCTCGATCCGGGACACCCTGTTCGGAGACATGCCACTGGAAACCTTGGCGCACGGGGAGGAGCGCCCTTCTCCATGGGCGGAATTCAGTCGCGTGCGGAATCTCCTGGAAGCTGGAGACGTGCCTGGCGCCACCCTGCTCCTCCAGAAGGTCGTCGCAACACCCGATCTCGAGCCGCGGCACTATCTGCAGGCCTGGGATCAGCTGCGAAAACTCGGACACGTTCCGTCCGTCGGCACGACGCAGATACTCGGCGTCGTCGTCGAAGTGGGTATGAAGGAAGGCTTGGATATCCTGGCCGCCTACGCCGATCATTCCGCGCGCTATTTCAACCACAGCGGTGCGGGAGTGGTCTGGGAACATCCCGACTCGTCCTTGGACGCCGACATAGATCAGCTCCTCCAGACAGCCACCGTAATCATGCACAAGATCGGTCCATGGCAGTCTCCTCGCCCGCCGGCACCTCCTCGCGGCCAGGCAAGAATCAGCATGCTTGCACCCGCCGGACTCTTTTTCGGGGAAGCGCCATTCCGGACGCTCGCCCGCGATCCCCTCGCCGGCCCCGCAATGGCCGCCGCCACCCGACTGATGCAGGCGCTCATCGCGAAGACCGAGAGCACGCAGCCGATGGCCTGATTTCACCGTGCGGGATTCAATCGTCCTTGCAGGGATTGTCGCGCCGGTAACTTGGTTCAGAGGCTCGAACGCAGAACGTAGAACGTCGAATTGAGAAAAGCCGCGGACCGCCACGCTTTCGCCTTCCTGCGTTGCGCACTGCGTTCCGCGTTCAAGCCTTAACCCGGCGCGCCCGTCCAGAGCGCGCCCGAGATGACTGCGCTCCGGACGCCCTGCTTCTAGCCGCGGAGCGTCGAAATCTCTCTAGCCCAAGGCGTCAGCCTTGGGAAAACGGCCCCCCCCGCATCAGCCGCGGAGCGGCTGGAGAAGGTGGGGGGCTGTTCTGTCCACAAGGCTAACGCCTTGGGCTAGAGAGATTTCGCCGCTCCGCGGCTTGACTGAAGGCTAGGACCTATAAACCGGGCGTTACTCAGACAAGCCGACCCTCCGGCCAAGCCAGCGCCTCCGCAAATCCCGGCACCTCCCGCGACAACCACTCCGCATGCGCCGACACCAGATCCCGCAACTCGCGCGCAAGCACCCTGCTCACACTCTCCCCACCCACCGCCGCCAACCGCTCCAGCGCCACCACCTCCATCCGCGGAATCCGCACCTCCAACTCCGTCAACCGCAGCAACTCCGGCAGCGCCTCCGCCAACTCCGCCCCAAGCGCTTCCTCCACCAACTCCTGCGACCAGAAGTCCATCCCGAACGACACCAGCTCCGCCCACGACAAAACCAGCCCCTCGTCCGTCATGACGCCCTCCAGTTCCCCCACCTCCATCCACCCGCGCAAATCGGCCTCGTCCATCGCCAGCAGCGCTGCCGCTTCGCCGACGGCGTAGGTGGCCTTCGGGTGGAGGAAGAGGGTGCGGATGTGGGTGAGGTTGGTCGTCATGATCTGGCTCCTTCGACCTAATGAGTTCTCGTTGCACCTGAATGGCGATCGTTACGATGCGGCACCATGGTTCCTCATAGTTTAAGTCCGTCGCCGCTACGATGCAAGGGTGACACGTCGTACAGATCGCCGTCGCGAAGCGGAGCTCTTCGGCATCGCCGTTCGCACGAAACGCGAGGCAGCCGGCCTATCCCAGGACCGTCTCGCGGACGCCGCCGGCATGAGCCAGCGCTACTTACGCGCTGTCGAACTGGGCGAGAACAGCCCGTCCCTCACCGCGATCTTCCAACTTTGCGAAGCGCTGGAGGTTTCGCCATCGGTACTGCTCGATCAGGTGTGGCAACAACGCTAGCCGTTGAATGCGCGTGTCCCGGTGTCAGGTACGACGCAGTGCTCGGGAACGAACGCACCAAGCCGGGTGTTAAATGGCTTCATGGCGAACGTCACGATAACGCATACCATCGAAGACAACATTCGCGCGCTGCAGGCGGAGAAGCTCGACCGGCTCGACTTCCTTCGGCTTTTGGCCGAACAACTTGTTTACATCGCCGTAAACCCGGGACGTGTCGGTTCCCGATTCGAAGTTGTACTGATCACCGCTCAGGACGAGGATGGCATGTTCCTGCCAGTCTTCACGTCAGAGGAGCGACTGCGCGCGACTCCTTTGATCCGTAGCCACGAGCCACTTCGAATTCCATTCGACGAGATCATGCGTCACATACGGCCCGACACAGGACTTATCGTCAATCCCGGTTCTGAAGTTAGCTACATGTTCCGGTGGTTCATCCTGCAAGAGTATATCGATGACTTTGGCTCTGAACACGTCAAACAAGAGCCTACGGCGGAGTGGCTTGCGAAAGTGAATGAGGATTTCGCGGCGAAGGAAATGCCGCATGGTCAGCGTGCATGGGAGGCGGTCGGAGTGTGGAGCACTGCGAACTCTGGCTTGCCAATCAGCATGTCCTCCGCCCGGGCGCAACGGATCTTCGCTTGGTTCCGCCAGAACACTAACCCCGACGCAGACAAGGTTGGGCCTATTGCTACTGCCGCGTTCTTTCACGACACGAGTTTTTGGCCGGTAACCATCCCTCTCGTGTATGGAAGCCCCCAAATCAACCCGCTGGATCTGCTTCGCATGCCTGCATCAGTTAAGTTGCGTTTCTGCGCAGACCAGAATGATATGTACGTTTACCTTAAGTTTGCGGCTGACACTTTCGATTACTACTACAC
>JAXDJK010000158.1:0-2675 GCA_034665665.1 Acidobacteriota bacterium | reverse complement strand
ACCCGCCCAGGTCCCTCGCTCGACGCTCGGGATGACAAACCTGTTTCGGGTTCGCGGGTTGCTAGAGAATGTCGTTCATGCGCCGTCTTGCCGTTTGTCTCTCGTTCCTCGTCCTCGCCGCGTGTGCTTCCCAGCCGCAACCGCAACCGCAGCCGCGACCGCAATCGCAGCCGCAACCAGTCCCGGCGCCCGCCCGTTCGCCGAACGCGCTCACGCCCGTGGCTTCGCTGGACCGCAGCATCGTCCAGCCGAGCATTCGTGTGGGGCTGCTGAGCGACCAGCCCTCCGTGAGCTTTCCGCGCATCGAGGGGGGCTACTACATCGTCAGTGATGCCGGGCCGTCGCTGCTGCGCCGCGGGTTCACCGTGACGGCGCCGCTCTCCGACGCGACGGTCCGCTACGCCATCCAGGTCAGCTCCGTGTCCGATCAAACGAGCGCGCAGGCGCTCGCGGAGAAGATGCGCACCGAGACCGGGCTGAAGGTCGATACCGTCTTCGATCCGGCCGGCGGGGCGTATCGCGTCCTGGCCGGCGATTTCGCGGCCTCGGAGGAAGCGACGCCGATGCGCTCGCAGCTCACCGAAAAAGGCTACGGCAAGGACATGCTGGTCGTGCGGCGGCCCTCGGACGAAAAGTTCGAGCGCCAGCACCGCATCGTCGACGATGAAGGCGATCGCTACACGCTGAATGGCGAGTCGCTGCAGATCTTCCCCGCTACGGCCGCCACCATCACCCTCGACAACAAGCCGTACCGCACCTCCGCGCGGCTCTTCATCAACCCGCGCGGTCTCTTCAACGTCGTCAACGAGCTGCACCTCGAGGACTACCTCCTTGGCGTGGTGCCGGCGGAGATGGGTCCCACGATTTACGATGAAGTGGAAGCGCTGAAGGCGCAGGCCGTGGCCGCGCGCACGTACGCGGTGCGCAACATGGGACAGTTCCGTACCGAGGGCTACGACATCTGCCCCGGCCCCGCGTGCCAGGCGTACAAAGGCTTCTCCGGGGAGCACGAGCTCTCCACGCGCGCCGTACGCGAGACCAAAGGCCTCGTGCTGACCTACCAGGGCAAGATGATCGACGCCTTGTACTCCGCGACCTGCGGCGGCGAGACCAGCGACGTCGACACGATGTTCCCGGGACGCACGGAGCCGTACCTGAAGCGCGCGAAATGCGTGGAGCTCGATCTCGTCTCGCTGGCCGGCCGCACCGACAGCGGTCTCCTCACCGAGCAGCAGGCCAACGCGCGTCTCTTCGCCGCGCTGGCCGGCGTGCCGGAGAACGGCACGGCCTGGAGCGCGCGCGAAGTGAGCCAGGCCGTGACGGCGGCGATGCACGTGGTCGGCTACACGGAGTTGCTGCAGCCGCTGCCGGCCTCCAGCCGCCGCGGCGACGTGCTGCGCTATCTGGCCACGATGATGGGGCTCGACACGAAAGCGCGGGTGACCACGCTGCCGGAGGACCGCCAGTACTACTTCGCGCAGACGCCGAATCCTGATCGCGACTCCGCCTACCTGGCCGCCGCGTTCCTGGTGAAGTTCGGCATCCTGCCGGCGCAGTTCATCGATCGCGTCGACCTCAATCAGGCCATGCCGCGCGAGGAGCTGTACGCGCTGCTTTACTCATGGATCCGCGAGCACACCATCCTGCAGGAAGGCAACGGCAAGCTCTACGCGATCGACGGCCGCAAGATCTCCCTCAAGAGCGAAGGGAAGGTCACGAGCTACACGCTGCCGGCCGGCATCCCCATCTATCGCCGCCTCGGCGACCGTCTGCAGGAGTACCGCACCGTGCCGGTGCTCCTCGGCGACCGCGCCACCGTCATCACCAACGCGAAGAAGCAGCCGGTGGCCATGATCGTCATCGCCAACTACGACGGCACGTCGTTCGACCGCACCTCCAGCTTCGCCAACTGGACCCGCAGCTACCGCGCCGACGAGCTCGTGCCGACGATCAACCGCCGCAACCCGATCACCCAGCTGGTCGACCTCAAACCGCTGACCATCGACGCCTCCCAGCGCATCCGCGACATGGAAGTCACCGCCGAAGGCGGCCGCAAGTTCGTGTTGAAAGGCCTGCCGGTGCGCTGGTCGCTCAACGTGCCGGACAACCTCTTCGTCTTCACGAAAACCAAAGACCCCGACGGCGTCGACCGCTACACCTTCTTCGGCAAAGGCTGGGGCCACGGCACGGGCATGTGCCAGGTGGGGGCGTACGGGATGGCCTTTCGGGGGTGGACGTACGACCGGATTCTGAAGAATTACTACACCGGCGTGGAGATCGTGCCGTCGGAGCAGGCGGCGAAGTAGCGGACGTCGGTAAGCATGATCCCCGGAGGGGATCCGTACAGTAGCCGGTGGTGCGGCGAAGCGCGCACCACCGGATCCAGCGGGTGCGCAACAGAATTCGACCCCGGCAGGGGTCGCGTAGATGGCGCGATCTCCGCGACCCCTGCCGGGGTCGAAAATCTTTGGCGCGCACGCGGTTCCGGTGGTGCGCGCTTCGCGCACCACCGGCTACCGTACGAGCCCCCTGCCGGGGGCTTCCATGAGCGAGGTGACGCTCCTCCGAAGCGGACGTTTACGACGAAGAGCGTGCCGGACTACGCGGAGCGTTTGGAGTGCGGCGCTTTCCCGCCGCTTTGGTACAGCCACAGGCGCTGCTCATGGCTGTACAAG
>JAXDJK010000157.1:0-3275 GCA_034665665.1 Acidobacteriota bacterium | reverse complement strand
GCCTTCTCGGCCTCGGCGGCCGACATCAGGATCGGCAGCGCCTCGGCGCGCTTCCCTGCCGCGATCAGCTGCAGCGCCTCGGCTTCCTGCAGCATCACCGCGACCCGCATCCTCGGCGTCGGGTTCGTGCCGCCGTCTTTGTCGATCTGCGCCAGCACCGCATCTTTCAAGGCCACGAGACGCTTCCGCCCATCAGCGGCGCCGGCGAGCACGTCCCCGTACGCGAGAACGAACCGCGCCTCCGCGAACTCCGCGCCCTCCGGAATCACGACCGTATCGGCTAGCGGAAGACCGGAAGCCGCGAAATCGGCGCGCATCACCGCGTAGTCCTCGAACCGCGAGACCCGCGAATCCATCGGCCCCGCTGTCACGAACGGCGAGGTCATCGCCGAGGCCCGGCAGGCCGCCAGCGCCTTCCGCGCATCATCGGCCCGGCCCTGCTGCAGATAGCCGTAATGCAGCCAGATCGGATAGTGCCCGCAGTCCGTGGTCGGTTTGCCGCGCGCCGCGCGCTGCGCGTTCACCACATCGATGGCCCGGCGATTCGCGTCGATCACGTCCTGCCACATCCCCAGGGCCACGAAGATGTGCGACGTCATGTGCAGTGCGTGGCCGGCATTCGGCGCCACCGCGCCGTACAGCCGTGCCGCGCGCATGCCCAGCGGCGCGTGGGTCGGATCATCGTAGGAATGAATGAGGTAGTGCAGCACGCCCGGGTGGTGCATGTGCGCGGGGAAGACCTCCTCGAGCAGCGCCGCCGCGCGCATGTAGATCGCGAAATCGCGACCCTCGTGCGCCGTGCCGAGGAGCGAGAGCGCGTAGAAGGCCGTCGCATCGACGTCATCCGGATACTTCGCGTGCAGCCCGGCCATGGCCGCGGCGTACTTCAGGTCCCGCTCGTTCTTCGAGCCCTCGCCGTACAGCACGTCCAGCGTGCGCAGGTAATCGCGCTCCCGCTCCGTCGGCGCCTTGGCCAGCCGTTCCGCCGGCGTCTTCCCGAGACGCGCCAGCGCGGCGCGCGCGGCCTCCGCGTCCTGCTGGAACCACACCGGGTGCGTGTACGTCATGGCCTCGCCCCAGTAGGCCATCGCGAACGACGGGTCGGTCTGCTGCGCCGCGCGGAACGCCTCCGCGGCCGTCGGATATTCGAAGTTGTGCAGCAGCGCCAGTCCGCGCCGGAACGGCTCCTGCGCCCCCTGGGCACCAGAGTTCGCGAAGGTCACCTCGCCGACGTCACTCGCGTTCTGTGGGAAGAGCGAAACGGCGGAGAGCAGCAGGACGGCCAGGAACGTTGTGCGCATCCGCCGATGATAGCGTTTGCACCGCGAACCGGGGATCATGACGCGATGACCAAGCAACGGCTCGAAGCCTTCAGCGATGGCGTGATCGCCATCCTGATCACCATCATGATCCTCGAGCTCCACGTACCAACGGGTGCCGACCTGGCCTCCCTCCGCCCGCTCGTCCCGGCGCTCCTCAGCTACGTCCTCAGCTTCATCTACCTCGGCATCTACTGGAGCAATCACCACCACATGCTCCATGTCACTCACCACGTCAGCGGCGCCGTGCTCTGGGCCAACCTGCACCTGCTCTTCTGGCTCTCGCTCGTGCCCTTCCTGACCCTCTGGCTCAGCGAGCACCACGACCGCGCACTGCCTACCGCCGTCTACGGCATCAACCTCTTCCTGGCCGCCGTGGCCTACACAATCCTGCAGACGACGATCATCAAGGTGGACGGCAACGACTCCATCCTGGCCCGTGCCGTGGCCAACGACCGCAAGGGCAAGGCCTCGCTCGTTCTCTACGCCTCCGGCGTGGCCGTGGCGTTCTTCCGCCCCTGGATCGCCGACCTCGTGTACGTGGTGGTCGCGCTGATCTGGCTCGTCCCCGACCCGCGCATCGAGAAGCGCATTCACGCGGAGTAGAATGCGCCGTAACTGCATGTTCAATCCTACTGACTCGCTCGAGGTAAACCTCGACCGTGCCGCCGGCGACGTCATCGACGGCGAAGCCATCATCATCAATCTGACCACCGGCGTTTACTACAGCATGCAGGGCATCGGCGGCGAGATCTGGGCCATGCTCAACGAGCGCCGCTCCTTCGGTGCGATGCTGGACGCCATCGCGGCCACATACGACGTCACAGCCGACGAGGCCCGCCGCGATCTCGACACCGTGCTCGGGCAGTTGCTCGACGAAGGGCTGATCCAGGTCGCGAGCACGCCGGCCACGGAGCATGCCGCAAAAGCCGCGGAGGCGAAGAAGCCGTACCAGCGCCCGGTGCTGCAGGTCTATCGCGACATGCAGGAGCTACTGGCGCTCGATCCGCCGGCGCCCGGCATGAACCAGATCGCCTGGAACGAGCGCGGCACGAACGGCAAATGAGCACCGCCATCGCCGACGGCGTAGCGAATGCGCTGGCACGGACGAACGTCGAATCGCGCCGCTTCACCATCGCCCGCGCCGCCATCGACATGCACGTCGCCGAGGAGATCGCGCCGTTCTTTCTCGCTCCGTTCGCGCACCTGGAGACGCCGTCCCGCGACGATGCGGAGCTGCGCATCGACGTGGCCCCTCTGCGTGACGCCGACGCCGCGCTCCTCGGCTTGCACGACGTGCCGGAGAGCGGCATCGTACGCGCCGAAGGGGGGACGATCGTGCACCTGCACCGTCATTCGGCGGTGGTGTTCGACCGCGCCGCCGGTCATATCCGCGCGCTGGCGGGTGACGCGAACGGCCTCGCCTCGTGGCAGCGTGCGAAGCCGCTGCAGTTGCCGCTGTCGATCTTCTTCGCCGATCGCAGCGTCGATCTGCTGCACGGCGGCCTGGTCTCGCTGGATGGCAACGGCGTGCTGATCGTCGGCGCGGGCGGCTCGGGCAAATCGACGCTGACCGTGGCCTCGCTGCTCGAGGGCCTGCAGTTCCTCGGTGATGACTGCGTGGGCGTGCAAGCCCTCGACGGCCGCTTTGAGGGCTCCAGCATCTTCGGCTCCAGCTGCCTGGATCGCGAGCACCTGCAACGGTTCCCGCAGCTGGCCGCGCCGCACAACGGTGATGCCCAGCCGAAGGCGGTGCTGCCGATGGCTCAGCTCTTCGCCGAGCGCATGACCGCCACCACCACCATCCGCGCCATCGTCCTGCCGCGCGTGACACACGGCGAGCACGTCACCCTCGAACCGGCCAGCGCGAAAGAGGCCCTGCTCGCGCTCGCCCCGAGCTCGATCCTCAAACGCGCCGTGCCGGCCGCGGAGTCGCTGGCGCGCATGGGCCGAATG
>JAXDJK010000156.1:0-11553 GCA_034665665.1 Acidobacteriota bacterium | reverse complement strand
CCTCCACCACCACGATCCGCCACACCGCGCCGGCCGTGGCGCCGATGGCGCGAAGCACCCCCATCTCCCGTCGCCGCTCCAGCACGTTCAAGCTCATGGTGGTCATCAACCCCAAAGCGCCCACACCGCCGATGAGCCCTGCCATGATCAGCAGGAAGACGTAGATCATCAGCATGTGCTGGTCGAAGCCGTAGCGGCTGTCATTCTTGCTCGTGCTGCCGACCGCGCGGATGCCGTCCTCCTCCAGGCTGCGATCCAGCGCCGCCTTCACCGCGTCGATCGACGCCCGGTCGTTCCGCGCCAGCACCAGCCGCAGGTGATTGCTCCCCGTGAACGAGCCTTTCGAGACATACGCCACCGGCGGCGAGAACGGCTCGCGTGCGATCCCGACCACCTGCCACGGCGCCGTCCGATCGTCGATCTGCAGCCGCACCGTCTGCCCCACCCGCAGACCCTTCGCCGCGAGCGCCGTGTTCACCACCACTGCATTCGCATCATCCGCGCACAACCGCCGCCCCAAAACGATTTCCAGGTCCAGCAGCCTCGTCGCCGGCGGCAGGGCCACCACCGAGAACCCGTCGTCCCCTCGCGAGCCCCCCGTCGTCACCCACGCCTCGTACGCCCGCACACCCGGCACCTTGGCCATTACCCGCGCCAGGTCTGCCTCCGCGTACCGCTCGCGCAGCGTCACCGACACATCCGACTTCACCCGTCCGAACCAGCGGTCGAGCGTGTGGATCAGCGATGCGCGTACGTTGAAGGCCGCCATGAAGAACACCCCCGCCACGGCCAGCGTCAGCACTGTCAGCGCCAGCCGCGCGCGGCGGCGGAAACTGTTCCGCAGCGCCAGCACCAGCGGACGCGCCGCTCCGCTCCAGCCGGCCAGCAGCCGGTCGATCGCCGACGCGCCGAACGCGCTACGCGACACCCCGTGCTCCGCCAGCGCCACGCGCACCGGGACGCCGCTACCCTTCCACACCGGATACGCCGCCGCCACGACCGGCACGATCAGCCCCACCGCGACCGTCAGCGCGTACACCCACAGCGGCACGGCGAAGCTGGCGATATCGAAATTGAGGAAACCCGCCTGATAGCGGCAGAGCAGCCGACTCCCGTAGAGCCCGAGCGGCAGCGCGACCACGATCGCCGCCGCGCCCAGCAGCGCCGCCTGCCCGAGGTAGATGCTCGCGATCTGCCCGCGCGTGCCGCCGATCGCCTTCATTACCCCGATCTGCCGCACCTGCGACGCCATCAGCGCCGTCAGCAGATTCGCCACCAGCACCCCGCTGAGCAGCAGCACCAGTAAGCCGAAGCCCGCCATGGCCAGCATGAGCATTCCCATGAGCGCCGCGTGCGGATGCTTCCCGGGCGGCGGCACGTCCACGCGCTGCACCGTCACCCCGCGCGCTTCGATGGCCCGCTGCACCTCGCTCGCCACCGCCCGGATGTGCTTCTCGTTGTACCGGTCCTGCGCTACGAGCAGCTTCAGCTCATCGAGGTACGGCTCCTCGCCGAGCGCCGCCAGCGTCTCCCGCGTGATGTAGCCGTACACCACGTTCTCCATCCGCGCCTGCGCCTGCCCCACGTCGTGAACCGTCCCGGTCACCCGCAGCGGCATCTCTTCGCCGTCCGCCGTACGGACCGTCACGGTGGCGCCGATCTTCGCCTTCGCTACGCGCAGCGCATCGCGCTCGATCAGCAGCTCGCCCGGACCCGGCGGCCACGCCCCCTCCTGCCGAGCGATCGTGCTCACTCGGATGCGCCCGTAATCGTCGAACACGAACAACCGGAGGTTGCGCCACTCCGCCGGTCCGACCTTGATCCGACCGCTCACCGTGCGCCGCTGCTCAGCATCGGTCACGGCGCGATTTGCCAGAATCGCTTGCACCAGTGCATCGTCGACGCTGCCGACGATCTGGATCGTCGCCGAGGCCGGGTTCGTCCCGAGATATCCGTCGTTCAGCGCGCGCGTGAGAACCGCGTACGACGCCAGCACGGCCGTGAACCCGGCGATGCCGAGGGCGATCGCCAGCACCACCAGGAGCGTGCGCGTCCGCTCCCGCCAGAAATCGCGGAACACCTTCTGCCACGGCGCCGTCATCCGGCCACCAGCGTGCCGTCCGCAATCGTCACGGTGCGATCGACCAGCCGGTCGATGTCCCGCTCGTGCGTCGCGATCACCACCGTCCGCCCGTCGTCCGCCAGCGCCCGGAACAGCTCCAGCACCCCCGCCGCCGTCACCGAATCGAGATTGCCGGTCGGCTCGTCCGCCAGGATCACCGGCGGATCATTCGCCAGCGCCCGGGCGATGGCCACCCGCTGCTGCTCGCCGCCCGACAGCGACCAGGGCAACTGATCCGCGTGCCCCGCCACGCCCACGCGCTCCAGCAGCTCCAGCGCCCGCGAGCGTCGCGCCCGCCCCGGCAGCGCACCGAGAAAGTCCATCGGCAGCATCACGTTCTCCACCGCCGTGAGCGTCGGCAGCAACTGAAAGAACTGAAAGACGAAGCCGATGGTCCGCCCGCGCCAAAGCGTCAGCTTCTTCGGCGACAGCTGCTGGATAGCCGTACCCCCGACAGTCACCGTCCCCGAGGTCACGTCATCGATCCCACCCGCCAGATGCAGCAGCGTCGACTTGCCACTCCCGGACTTCCCCACCACCGCCACCATCTCGCCGGCGCCAATGTCGAGGTCCACCCCCCGCAGCGCGCCGAAGCTGCCATAGGTCTTCGTGAGTTGTCGCAGTTCGATCATGCCGCGCACCGTACCCATCCCCACCTGAACCAACTCTGAACGCCACGTTCAGCCGCCGTTCAGCTTCCTTCCGGTATGTCATGGGAGAAGACGACCGGGGGCCTCCGGCGGGCGGGCGCGGCCCGCAGCGTTTGGTTGGCCCAGCCTCAGCCCACAGTGTCGTTAGTAAGGAAGGTTGCCTGAGGCTGGGCCAACCAAGCGCTGCCGGCCGCCGCCGGCCCGCCGGAGGCCCCCCGGTCGTCTCCCCCGTGACATCATCGAACCGAGCAGAAAGGACAACCGAGTGCGCGTACTGGTGGTCGAGGACGAAGAGCGGCTGGCGCAACAGCTGGCCACCGCGCTGGACCACGCCGGCTACGCCGTCGATACCGCGCCAGATGGCGAGCGTGCCGACTATCTCGTCACCACCGAGACCTACGACGCCGTCATCCTCGACCTTGGCCTCCCCAGAATCGACGGCCTGACCCTCCTCCGACGCTGGCGCGACGCCGGTTGGACCGTCCCCGTGCTCATCCTCACCGCGCGCGGCAGCTGGCACGAGAAGGTCCTCGGCATCGACGGCGGCGCCGACGACTACGTCGCCAAACCCTTCCGCCTCGAAGAAATCCTGGCCCGATTGCGCGCCCTCATCCGCCGCGCCAGCGGCCACCTCCGTCCCGAACTGCGGTGCGGATCCCTCGTCGTCGACCCCCAGCAAGCCCGGGCCACCCTCGACGGCGTACCCGTCAAACTCACAGGTCACGAATACCGCGTCCTCGCCTACCTCATGCACCACCGCGACCGCCTCGTCACCCAGGCCGAGCTCACGGAGCACATCTACGCCCAGGACTTCGAGCGCGACTCCAACACCGTCGAAGTCTTCATCGCCCGTCTGCGCCGCAAGCTCGGCGCCGCCTTCATCGAAACCGTCCGGGGCCTCGGCTACCGGCTGGCGGAGCCGCGATGACCCGTACCTCCCGCTCCCTCCGCTCCCGCCTTGCGTGGGGCTCCCTCCTCTGGACCGTCGGCATGGTCGCCTCCGCCCACTTCATCGCCATGGGCTTCCTCCACCGCTACCCGAAACTGCGTGGGATCGGCATGGCCACCGTCGTCGTCGTCTCGCTCGTCTTCGTCGCCATCGGCCTGGCGCAGGTACTGCGCGGCATCACCCCTCTCGAGCGCCTGCGCGAGCGGCTGGCGGTCGTGCGCGAAGGGAGCGGCGTGCGCATCGAAGGCCGCTATCCCGCCGAAGTCGAACCGCTCGTGGATGACCTCAACGCCCTGCTCGACGACCGCGAGCGTGCCATCACCCGCGCCCTCGCCACCGCCGGCGACCTCGCGCACGGCCTCAAGACCCCGCTGGCCGTCCTCTCCCAGGAAGCCGAGGCCGCCGAAGCCGCGGGTCAGCACGACCTCGCCGCCACCATCGGCCAGCAGGTCGAGCGGATGCGCCGGCAGGTCGACTACCATCTTGCCCATGCACGCGCTTCTGCCGCGGCCGGAACCGCACCCGCCATCCGCTGCTCCGTGGCCGCCTCCGCCGAAGGTCTCGCCCGCACCCTCCTCCGCCTCCACGCCGATCGCCGGCTCGCGCTCGACGTCCACGTTCCGCCCGACCAGACCATCCGCGGCCGCCGCGAAGACCTCGACGAAATGCTCGGCAACCTCCTCGACAACGCCTGCAAATGGGCGCGCTCCCGGGTTGTGCTCGCGTCCATCGATGATGGGGGAGCAGTCGTGATCACAGTCGACGACGACGGTCCCGGCCTCTCCCCATCTCTGCGCGAAGCCGTGCTGCAACGCGGCGTGCGCGCCGACGAAGCCGCCCCCGGCTCCGGCCTCGGCCTGGCCATTGTGCGCGACCTCGTCGCACTCCACGGCGGCACCATCGCTCTTGAAGATTCCCCGATCGGAGGACTGCGTGCGCGGCTTTCCCTCCCGAGGTGACCGTTCCTCCTCGTTTGCTTCTCGCCGGGGCGGCCCTCATGATCCCGCGGTGGATGCGGACAAGAAGAAGAAAAAGATCAGACTCGACGACGCCTGGCGGGAAGCCAAGGACCTCATCTGGGCGCGCCGCGGCCGCCTATCCCTCGGCCTCGGGCTCATGCTCGTCAGCCGTCTGGCCGGCCTGGTCCTGCCTGCCACCTCCAAGTACGTCATCGACGACGTCATCGGCAAGGGGAGGCACGACCTCCTGCCGCTCCTGGCCCTGGCCGCCATAACCGCCACGCTGATCCAGGCCGCCACCTCCTTCGCCCTCTCGCAGATCCTCGGCGTGGCCGCGCAGCGCGCCATCACCGAGATGCGCAAAAGTGTGGAACAGCACGTCCTCCGCCTGCCGGTCTCGTACTTTGATTCGACCAAGTCCGGCGTCCTGATCTCCCGGATCATGAGCGACGCCGAGGGGATACGAAACATCGTCGGCACCGGTCTCGTGCAGCTCGTCGGAAGCCTCGTGACCGCGGTGCTGGCCTTCTTCGTCCTCTTCTACCTGAACGCTACCCTGACCATCATCACCCTGGTCACGCTGGCCGTTTTCGGCGGGGCCATGGCCATGGCGTTCAGGCGCGTGCGCCCGCTGTTCCGGAAGCGCGGTGAGATCAACGCGCAAGTCACCGGCCGGCTGGCCGAGAGCCTCGGCGGCATCCGCGTCGTCAAGGCCTACACCACCGAAAAGCGCGAAGACATCGTTTTCGCCAAAGGCGTGCACAACCTCTTCCGCAACGTCGGCAAGACCATCACCGCCGTCTCCGGCGTGACCGCCTTCGCCACGGTCATCCTCGGCGTGGTCGGCACCATCATGATGCTCATCGGCGGCCGGGCCATCATCAACGGCTCCATGACCCTCGGTGAATTGGTCATGTACATCTTCTTCACCGGCCTCCTGGCCGCGCCGGTGATGAACATCGCCTCCATCGGCACCCAGATCACCGAAGCCTTCGCCGGTCTCGATCGCATCCGCGAGGTGATGAAGCAGCGCACCGAGGACGACGAAGACGCGGGCCGCGAGCCGGTGGCCGGCATCCGCGGCGACATCGCCTTCGAAGACGTCACCTTCGAATACGACCCGGGCGTGCCCGTGCTCCGCAACGTTTCGCTGATCGCCCCCGCCCGCACCACGACGGCCCTGGTCGGCTCCAGCGGCTCCGGCAAGAGCACGCTGATCAGCCTGATCATGACCTTCAACCGCCCGCAGCAGGGACGCATCACCGTCGACGGACGCGATCTCTCCACCCTGCGTCTGCGCGACTACCGCTCCAACCTCGGCATCGTCCTGCAGGACAACTTCCTCTTCGACGGCACCGTCGCAGAGAACATCCGCTACGGCCGCCCTGAGGCCTCACGCGAGGAGATGCTGGAAGTGGCGCGCATCGCCCATGTCGACGAATTCATCGAGCCGCTCGAGAAGGGCTACGACACCATCATCGGCGAGCGCGGCATCAAACTCTCCGGCGGGCAGCGCCAGCGCATCGCCATCGCCCGTGCCATCCTCGCCAACCCCTCCATCCTCATCCTCGACGAAGCGACGTCCAGTCTCGACAGCGAGAGCGAAGCAAAAATCCAGGACGGCCTCCGCGCCCTCCGCCACAACCGCACCACCTTCGTCATCGCCCACCGCCTCTCCACGATCCGCAACGCCGACCAGATCCTCGTCCTCGAAGCCGGCCAGATCGTCGAACGCGGCACCCACACCCAACTCCTCGCCCACAACGGCCGCTACCGCCAGCTCTACGACCGCCAGTACCACTTCGAGACGGACCAGTACGTAAATCCGGGCGAGGACTTTTTGCCTGTGCCGACGACGGTGTGAGCTGCCGGAGTGAATACGCGTTCATCAGCTCCGCCGCCCGTGCTCGCCCGCCACACGGTTCAGTGGTACGCCATCATCCGGCCCACCATGACCTTCCACGGCCCGACGCACCTCCTCGTCGGCGAGCAAGAACTGGAACGTGTTCCCCGGATCGCCATTGGATCGGACCACAAGACGGCCGAGCATGCCGTGCTGCACTGCGATCACAAGTGGCGCGTGCTCGGGATCACGACGCATCCTTCAGAAGCCGAGGCCAAGTCACGAGTGGAGCGGATCTACCCCGATCTCGCTGGCGCGTGGGTTCACCGGCCAGTCTCCGAGCAGGAAGCGCTCGACTACCTGAACAAACGTGATGCCCGCGAGAAGTGCAGCTTCTGCGGCCGCCGTCCCGACGAGGTCACGAACATCGTGGCGAAAGGCAAAGCGCGCATCTGCGACATCTGCCTTCGTGAGTTCCAGGCCCGCATCGCCACGTCATCGTTGTGACCGCCTTCGGCGGCTCGGTCCGGCGTTATACTCGGCCTGCATGAGTAAGCTTCTGGAGAAAGTCATGACGGAAGCGGCCAAACTCCCGGCCGAAGAGCAGGAGGCTTTCGCTGCCTTCATGCTCGTGGAGCTCGAGTCCGAACGGCGTTGGGATGACCTCTTCGCCCGGTCGCAGGGACTCCTCTCGCGAATGGCCGAGGAAGCACGGCAGGAATACCGCGCAGGCCTCACCGAACCTCTCGACCCCGATACCCTGTGAAGTCACAAACGACGGCCGCGTTCAGGAAACGCTTCGCCGCTCTACCCGCAGAGGTCCGGGCTCAGGCTCGGGGGGCGTACCGGCTGTTCATGGGCAACCCGCACCATCCAAGTCTTCGCTTCAAGCGCGTTCATGATTCCGAGCCTGTGTACTCCGCACGAGTCGGGCGTAGTTATCGCGTTGTGGGCTTGATCGAGGACGGCAACGTCGTCGTTTGGTTCTGGATCGGCCCACATGACCAGTACGAGACGCTGCTTGCGAGCCTGTAAGCGACTATCGAATCCGCGTGTTATCACCTTCGGCGCGCCGGCCGATGCCGCGTGATGCGCCTCATCACTCGCGATGTACGGCGGTGTAGTGCGCGCCTCCGGCGCGCGCTTTCGAAGCCGGACCGAGGCGCACGTGTATCGCTTCGACAAACACTACCGCATGCTGGAGGCGCGCACGACACCGGCAGAGCTCCGCGCGTCAGCGCTCACGTGGCCACCTGGCGCGGAGCTTCGCCCACGCCTCGCGCATCTCTTCGTCCTCCCGTAACGTCACCGGATCGACGCGCTCGAACGGCGATCCGTTCTGCGTCTCGTCGTACACCAGCAGAGCGAGCGCGGCGGCGAACGCCTGCGATGGCGTGAGCGGATGGAGACGCGCTTCCTGACGCTCACGGGCCGCCGCGGCCTCATGGTTCGTCGCCCATCTCCGGATGTCCTCGGGATTCATCCGTGCATCTTACGACCGGCATAGGCTGAGAATGGACGTCGTGACTCGGAGCGATCCAAGCGTAGGTCAGCGGTATGGACAGGAATGCTCGGAGCAATCCGGGCATCGCTCGGTCATTGGACGTCCTGTCTCGTGGCGACGCGAGGATATGGTCAGGGTATTAACGTCCTGACTCGGAGCAATCCGAGGATCGCTCGACCATTGGACGTCCTGGCGCGAACCGATCCAGGCATATGACGCAGGTATGGACGTCCTTGCCTAGAGCGTTCTATTTAACGCTCCGAGCAAGGACGTCCATGTCGATGTCCTTTGATGGGGACACCCTCGCGCCCGGCAGGTGCTGGGGTCAGGCCTTTGCTTATCGTTTTTAACGGACCGAAGGTCTGACCCCCCCGCCTCCCGGCAGGGAAGCCACGACCCCTTCCGGACGTTTGAAGGGCATGGCCAAACGACAATTCGCGATCGCCGTGGCGATCCTGTTCAGCGCGACGTTCGTCACCGCCGCGGCCGGCTTCAAGAAGCCGTCGGACGCCGAGCTGAAGAAGAAGCTCACTCCGCTCCAGTACCACGTCACCCAGGAAGCCGGCACCGAGCGGCCCTTCGACAACACCTACTGGGACAACCACAACGCCGGAATCTACGTCGACATCGTCTCCGGCGAGCCGCTCTTCAGCTCCAAAGACAAATTCGAATCCGGCACCGGCTGGCCCAGCTTCACCAAGCCGCTCGAGAAGGCGAACATCGTCCTGCGCGAGGACCGGAGCCTCTTCGGTGCGCGCACCGAGGTGCGCTCGAAGCTCGCTGACTCGCACCTCGGGCATGTCTTCGATGACGGTCCGCCGCCGACCGGCAAACGCTATTGCATGAACTCCGCGTCCCTGCGTTTCATCCCGGTGGAATCGCTCGAAGCCGCGGGCCTCGGCCGCTACCGGTCGCTCTTTGTGGCGAAAGCGGCGAAAGCGAAGCCATGATCGTGCGCCGGCTTGCCCTGCTCTTCGTCGCGCTCCTCGCGCTGAACACCTTCGCCGCACCGCCGCAAAAAACGCGGGCCGTAGCGACCTTCGCCGGCGGCTGCTTCTGGTGCGAGGAGGCAGTATTCGATGACGTCCCGGGCGTGCTCCAGACCATCTCCGGCTACACGGGTGGCCAGACCGCGAATCCGACATACGAACAGGTCTCCGAGGGTGGTACGGGCCACGCCGAATCCGTGCAGGTCGTCTACGACCCGCGGAAAGTCAGCTACCAGCAACTCCTCGACGTCTACTGGCGCAACATCGATCCACTCACCCCGAACGCCCAGTTCTGCGACGTCGGCAGGCAATACCGCTCCGCGATTTTCTACCACGACGCGGAGCAGAAGCGCCTCGCCGAAGCCTCCAAGGCCGCGCTCGAAAAATCGGGACGTTTCCGGTCACCCATCGTCACGGAGATCGTCGCAGCGTCGAAGTTCTACCCCGCCGAGCAATACCACCAGAACTACCACCAGAAGAACCCGATCCGCTATCGCGTCTACCGCTACAACTGCGGGCGCGATCAGCGGCTCGACGAGCTCTGGAAGCACTAAGGGTGAGTGCGGTCTACGCGGCCGCCGGCGGCATTGGGTCAACCCGGAGTGGCTGCCACAGGAACAGGTACCAGTAGATCGGAAACGCGACGAGGTTTCCTAAGAAGAGCACGACCACCCACAGCACCTTCTTGTCGTTCGGAATCAGGTCCGTGCGAAACGCGTGAACGACGTAGAGGGCGGTCAACGCGAACATCATCAGCATCGTCAGCAGGTGCAGGACCATGACGTACCGGAACAGAGCGGGAAACGGCGAGGCACTGCTGCCGCCTCCAGCCGCCGACAGGAACGTCATCGCGACGAAGGCCATGAACAGACACATGTAGATGATTGGCCAGATGCTCAGGATTCCGATCGCCACGGCCGCGCCACGAGACGGTCGCCAGGGTGAGGAGGTGGACATCGGCTGATCGTAGCATCCACGATGGTTCACGTTTCAAGCGCTAAACTGGCGGAATCCAAGAGGAGACCGCCCCATGACGCAGCTCAGGAAGTTGCCCTACTTCGTTGTTGCACTTGTTCTCGCGCTTAGCTCCTTCGCCAATGCGCACGCCGAGCCGAAGGTTGCGTCGCTCGCGAACGGCGAACGGCGCGTGCTGACCGGCAACATCGCCGAGTACACCTACACCGTGCGCGTCGGCCCCGGCCCGTACGACGAGATCGGCGTCCATCGCGTGGTCAAGGAGCTCGCGCCGAACCATCCCGCGCGTGCGAACCGCGCCGTGTTCATGGCGCCCGGCGACATCTGGAACTTCCGCGCCGCCTTCCTCACCGGTGCGCACCCGCTGCCGGTCTTCCTCGCCGAGAACGGCGTCGACGTCTGGGGCATCGACTACCGCTGGACGCGCGTGCCCGCCGGCCTCACCGACTACGCGTTCATGGACGATTGGGGTCTCGAGCAGGACGCGCGTGACCTCGGCGTGGCGCTAGCCACCGCGCGTCTCACCCGCGCCTTCACCGGCAACGGCTTCGGCAAGCTCTTTCTCCTCGGCTGGAGCCGCGGCGGCCAGATCGGCTATGCGTACCTGAACGGCGAGTCGCAGCTCCCGGCCGGCCTGCGCCAGGTGCGCGGCTTCCTTCCCGTCGACATCTACCTGAAGACCGACGTAGCCGCGCTGCAGTCCGCAGCCTGCCAGCGCTGGCAGGCCACCGAGGCCGCCATCACCGCGGGCAGCGAAGAGAATGCTTCGGGCGGTCTGATCGGCCTCCTCGGCACACTCGCCGCAACAGATCCGAGCGGCTCCTCGATCCTCAACGGCCCGCCCTTCAACCTGCCGGGCTACACGAACCGTCAGGCGGGCCTGCTGGTGGGCGAAGCGACCTTCACCTTCCTCGCGCCGAACGAATTCGCGCCCTTCTATCACTTCACCGGCGGCACGTTCGACGGCAGCGGCAAGCCTTCCGGCCTGCTCTACTCGTCCGAAGCGAATCTGTTCAACTTCGAGAAAGCCGCCTCGCCCGTGCAGCCGAACCGCGAGCTCGCCGACGCCGATCGGGCCACCTGCGGCACCGCCAACGTGCGATTCGACGATCACCTCGGCGACATCACCGTCCCCGTCTTCTACATCGGTGCCGGCGGCGGCTTCGGCCAGTTCGGCGTCTACACCACCACGCTCCTCGGCAGCACGGACGTGACCACGCTGATCATCAGCAAAGTCCCGGCGGACCAGCGCCTCGCCGACTACGGCCACGCCGACCTGTTCCTCGCGAGCGACGCCCAGACGCTGGTCTGGCAGCCGATGCTGAACTGGATCCGCGGGCACTGAATCGTCTGACACCGTTCACGGTGCCGACACGACTTCCGGACTTCTTTCCGTGACCCTTCTTTCCATCATAGAAGGAGTCCGATGATGCTCTGCAAGCTGACGATCAACGGCCAGCGCCATTCCGTCGACGTCGAGGCGGATATGCCGCTGCTGTGGATCCTGAGGGATCGCCTCGGCCTGACCGGTACGAAGTTCGGCTGCGGCGTCGGCATCTGCG
>JAXDJK010000155.1:0-4902 GCA_034665665.1 Acidobacteriota bacterium | reverse complement strand
CCGGGCGACGATGGCCGCGCGCGGCGGGGTGGCGGCGCCGGATGCCCTGGACGAGGAGCAGTCGCTGCTGCTGGATCGCTATGTCGAGGCCTTCCAGGCCTACGACGTCGATGCGCTGGTCTCGCTCCTGCGCGAGGACGCGACGTTCTCGATGCCGCCCTACAGCCTGTGGCTGCAGGGGCCCGACTCCGTGCGCGGCTGGTTGACCGGCCCGGGCGCCGAGTGCCGCGGATCGCGCCTGCTCCCGGTGGCCGCCTGCGCCTCGCCTGCCTTCGCGCAGTACCGCCTCGGCACGGAGCCGGGCACGCATCAAGCCTGGGCGCTGATCGTCCTCGAGCTCGACGGCGACCGCATCGCGGGCTGGAACTCCTTCCTCGACACGGAGACGCTGTTTCCGATGTTCTGGTTGCCGCTGCGGCTGAGTTAGTTCCTCGAAGTTCCTCGGAGTTCCTCGGGTTCCTCGGCAGAGTCGTTTTCGCCGAGTAACCGAGGAACTCCGAGGAACTCCGAGGAACTTTTTCACCGGCGACCGATGAGTTTCGCCGCGACCCGGCGTCTATACGCTTAAAAGGAGAGATCCCATGTCACGCGAAATTTTCGTCAATATGGCTGTCCGCGATCTGTCGAAGTCGATGGAGTTCTTCACCGCTCTCGGTTTCACCTTCAACCCGCAGTTCACCGACGACAAAGCGGCTTGCATGATCATCAGCGACAAGGCCTACGTCATGCTCCTCAGCGAGCCGTTCTTCCGCGGCTTCACGAAGAAGGAGCCGTGCGATACCGCCACCGCCACCGAGGCCATGTTTGCGCTGTCGTGCGAGAGCAGGACCGAGGTCGACCAACTCGTGCGCAAAGCCATCGACGCCGGCGGCACGCACGCCATGGACCCGACGGACCACGGCTTCATGTACGGCTGGAGCTTCTACGACGTCGATGGCCATCACTGGGAAGTACTCTGGATGGACCCGAAGGCGGTGCAGTAATGACGGTCGCGGAAGCCTTCGCCGCCGAGCTGACCCGGGAAGCTGCCACGACGCGTCGCGTGCTGGAGCGCGTGCCCGAGGAGCGCCTCGGGTGGAAGCCGCACGAGAAATCCATGTCGCTGGGCCAGCTCGCGTATCACATCGCCTCACTGCCGGAAGGCATCGCAAAGCTGCTCACGAACCTGAGTGCCGAAGTCCCCTTCGTCCCGCTGCCCGAACAGACGAGCGTGGCCGAAATCCTGGCGACGCTCGAGCGCACCGTGCCCATCGCCGCCGCGCAGCTCATCGCGTGGGGCGACGCCGGCCTCCAGGAGATGTGGCGGATGACGCGCGAGGGTCAGACCCTGATGGAGATGCCCCGGATCGCCATGGTCCGCTCGGTGATGCTCAACCACTGGTACCACCACCGCGGCCAGCTCACGGTCTACCTGCGCCTGCTGGACGTCCCGCTGCCGTCGGTGTACGGGCCGACGGCAGACGAGAATCCGTTCGGCTGATCGGCTCCATCAGTGACGGCTCGTCAGCCAGTCATCGTCATTGACCCGCAACTGGAACGAAACGCGGCAGCGAATCGATCGATCCGGCGCGATGACGGTGACGCGGCCGGCGTAGTCGTCGTGTGAGCCGAGGGAAGTGACGATGTCGTTCGGCTGCAGCCAGGAGGACGGGACGTCGGCGGACTTGCCATCGATGGTGAGGATCACCCTCTCTCCGATGAGGGTGATGCCGTCGCGAGCGCCGGGCTCGGCGGAAAGGTGCACGGCCTTTCCGCCGAGGTAGCGCGCATGGCGCAGCTCGATCGTGCGGCCGTGAAAGTCGAGCTGACCTTGCGCGCAGCCGTCGCAGACTTCGCGTAGATAGAAGCCGGGCGAATCGAGCATGCCGGCGCGCACCATCGGCGCGCGGACCTGCCGTTCGACGAGGCGCTCGAAACCGATCTCCCACCAGGCGAAGGTGCGTTCCGGGTGCGAGTGCTCGGCCGCATCGATGGGGTAGTTCGCGCAGAAGATCGCCACGATCGCCACGCCGATCGCGACGGCGAAGGTGGTGGCGAGGACGGCGCGCACGATGCGCCACGCCGCGTCGACACCATGCGAATTGCCGGTGCGGAGGATCACCGGTGCAACGAGCGCGCGCCGGTCGGCCCGGTAGATGCCGAGGGCGCAGACGCTTGTGCCGCCTGCGAGAACCCGTTCGCTGAGGCGGCAGGCGCCGAGGTTCGTTTCGTGCGGCGGGCGCTCGTAGTCGTAGCGCAGGTGGCCGTCACCGTGCGAAAGATCGGGCTCGGTTTTGACGGACGGCGCGGGCCCGAACTTCGTGCTCTCGACGAACAGTTTCGCGTTCGCCTCGGCGGTCCTGCTCCTGACCCATACCTTCTCCAGTGAGGGAAGCTCCGGCTTGGCCAGGATCCGCGTGCGCCCGACGCCGTGCTCGATGGAGAGCGGCACCATCGCGAAGCCTTCGTACACCGTGCGCTGGGTGCTCTCACCGTCCACGATGTCGGTGATGACCGCCTCGTACGAGTAGGCCACGCACCGTTTGCGCGAGAACGGCGTGGTCAGCTCGCCGTATCCGTGCAGCGTCCCGATCAGCGCGACGCGCCGGCCATCACGCGGCTCGCTCCCCATCCGCGCCCGAACGATCATCGACCACTCCACGATGCGGCGGAACGTCGCGCTGACCCACGACAGCGCCACCACCAGCACCACCCCGCCGATGAACGGTCCGACGATCAGCTCGATGCCCATCGGCGCGCGCCGCCAGACGAACCACCCGGAGACCGCCGCGCACGCGAAGAACAGCCCCAGCCACGTGTAGCAGGTGACGGTCGCGTTCTTCGGTGCGGGCATTCTGCGCCGGATGGGGCTAGTGGGTGGAGCCTTCGAGGCGCTCGATGCGGGTCTGAAGGTCTTCGACGGTGTCTTCGAGCTTGCTCTGGCTCGTTTCGAGCGTGCGCATCCGGCGATCGAGATCCACATGCGAGAACTTGAGCATCGCCTGCGTTTCGGCGGCCGTGCGGTCGATCTTCTCGTCAAGCGCCGTGGTCGTGCGGGCGAGCTCTTCCCGAGTCAGGGCCACACCTTCGGCAAGGAGCTCGATCTTGTGGTTTGACGCTTCCATCAGGATCTCAAAATGCCGCCGGGTCTCCGCATGCATCTCCGCGTTCTCCTTGCGCATGTCAACGTTGTCTTGTCGCAGCGCCTCGAGAATCGCTTTCAGCTCGTCGTCCATCACGAAGCATTTTACCTCGGAACGTCGCGGCTCACCCTCGTTCCCGCTTGGCGATGAACGACACGTAGCTGGCGATCGTCAGCAGGAGGAAGGCGATGGCAGCCAGCCAGTGAAGTTGGGTGTAGGCGGCGAGGTGGGCGCCTTTGGGCTTGTCCTGGAGGTAGTGGATGATCGTGTAGCCGTAGGGCCACCAGATGGCGAATTTCGAGGAGACGGCGGCCAGGGCGCCGACCCAGGCCATGAAGCCGATGCCGATCGGGATGAGCACGTTGTGGGAGCGCAGGGCCATCAGGTACTGCGCGGCGATGATGGGGAGGCAGTCGATGAAGTAGAGAGCGTTCTCGCTCCACAGCGGCAGCGAGGAGAACGTGCCTTTGGGGTGCGGGACGCCGGGGACCAGCAGATAGGGAATCATCGCCGAGACGTAAATGCCGGCATTGAAGAGAAAGAGGAACTGGACCAGCATCACCAGGATCACGGCGAGCTTGGACAGGAAGATCACCGCCGCGCTGATAGGAAGGGCGTGCACCTGTTTCCACGCGTTGCTCTTGAACTCGATCTGGGTGATCAGGCTCGTGGCGAGGATCGCGCCGAGGGGCAGGAAGAAGACGGCCATCGATTCCCAGCAGGCGCGCCACATGTTCGGCCAGAACGCGTCGGCGGCATAGATGGCTGGCAGGCCGCGGTGATGGATCAGACGCACCACCGTGACAATGGCCGGTGTGAAGAGGCTGCCACCGATCACCATCGTCGAGGCGAAGCTGCGCTTTCGTTTGAGCCACTCACTGTGGAAGGAGTGGAGGAATGTGGCGGTCACGGGCTACTCCCTCACCAGATTCAGGAAAATCGTTTCGAGGTCGTTGCGGACGGTGCGGATTTCGTAGACGTCGAGGTTGCGCGCCGTCAGTTGTCGATTCATCGCCGCAATGCGTGCATTGGTGAGCGCGGGCAGGACGATCGCGCCGTCGAGCAATTGCGCCTCGATGCCGTCTTCCGTGATCGTGCGCAGGGCCGCGGCGTTGTCGCTGGTGGATACGCGCACGGACAGCACTTCCTGCCGGCGATGCCGGAGCTCGTCGATGGTGCCCTGGAACAGCAGCTTCCCTTTGCCGAGAATGCCGACGTGCGTGGCCAGCCGTTCGATTTCGGGGAGGAGATGGCTCGAGACGAGGATGGTGCAGCCGTCGCGGCGATTGAGCTCCATCAGCAGATTGCGAACCTCGATGATCCCTTCTGGATCGAGGCCGTTGGTGGGCTCGTCGAGAATGATCAGCGAGGGCCGGTGCAGCAGGGCAGTGGCGATGGCCAGGCGCTGCCGCATGCCAAGGGAGAACTGCTTCGCGCGCTTCTTCCCCGTATCGGCCAGGCCGACCAGATCCAGCACCTCGACGATGCGGCTTTCCGGACAGCGGTGGACGAGCTGTATGACGCGCAGGTTCTCCGCGGCGGTGAGGTGGTCGTACAGCGACGGGCTCTCGATCATGGAGCCGATGTTCTTAAGAATGGCGATGCGGTCTTTGTGAAATGGTTTGCCGAAGATCCGGGTCTCGCCGCGCTGCGTCTTCAGCAGGCCGAGGATCAGCCGGAGGGTAGTGGTCTTGCCGGCACCATTGGGCCCGAGGAAGCCGTAGATGCTGCCCGTCGGCACCTGCATACTCACGCCGCGGAGCACGTCGTGATTGGCGAA